>JAXHVG010000076.1:0-3452 GCA_034189245.1 Caldifarciminota bacterium | reverse complement strand
CTACAGGGATGACCTGTCAGAATTGTACAATAAGAGATTCTACCGTAATATCGGTAAATTTATTCAAAGAGAACAGATTGTATTTTCCATATTTGACATTGATGATTTCAAGTATGTCAATGATGTCTATGGTCATCATACAGGCGACAGAATCATAGGACAGGTGGGCAGAACTGTATCTATGATTCTTGAGAAGAGTGAAGTAGGTATCCGGTTCGGCGGTGATGAATTCATTATTATATTTACAGAGGGTAATACTCAAGATGCACTGGGCAAACTGGAGGCAATAAGGAATAATATAAAGAATAATCTGCTGGGAATTGAGAGCAGAATGCCTGATATAACCTGTTCTTTCGGTGTTGCATCAGGTGCATTAAGGAATATTGATGAATTGATGAAAAAGGCTGACAGGGCACTGTATGGAGCAAAAGCCTCAGGCAAGGATAATATCACAGTATTCCGGGAGAATATGAAAGAGAAGAGATATATGCCTGTTGATATTGAGCGCAAAGTGAAAAATGAAATGGCAGGCAGCAGGAATGTCATTGTCAGGGGCGGTTTTTCTTCAGGCAAGACATTTCTTATCCAGAATCTGAAGAAGAATTTCAGGAATTATCATTATTATAATCTTGATCTTCATTATCCCGGTAAATTGAAACCGCCGTTTCTTATTACAATTAATCCTGCTGTTGTATATAAAGACAGGATGAAGAATTTACTGCTCAAATCAATATATGAGGATTTCAAACCTGCTGAATTCCGGCTGTCAAATTTTAACAAGTCATCAGTAATTGAATTATTCAATATGTATGAAAGGGAATCCACTCTGTTCAGTGTTAATTTTATTGATCTTGTTACTTCAGGTAATCCGGGAATTCTCAAGAGAATGTTTTCTGCTGATTCACTCTTTGACCTATCCCCGGTCTTCAATAATAATATATCAGTCATTCTTTCCATGATGGACAGAGAGATAATAGAGAGCCTCAATGATGTACATTGTCTCGGATTGAGATTCAATGTAAAGGAAGCTCAAAGAAAAGGGCTCAGTGAGAAGGTGGAATTCCTCACGGAACTCATGCTGCTTGACAAGAGGAATAATTCCTATTCCTATACCTATACCCCGGTCTATTTCAACAATAATCTCAGTGCAGCAGACAATACAGGCAATAATTACGGATATATATTCAAAACAGCAGAGAAGCTCAATAATGTAATAAATAATTCCGACAGAGAGAATGCTGATCTTGCCGAATTTCTCATTGATTACGGTGATCTGCATTATGGTGAATATGTCCTGAAGAGAATACCGGTGAAGAGTGACAGGATTGTAAAACTCAATATCTGCCTGATGATGGAAAAACATTCACTTCCGGAGGCATATGATCTGCTGGAGAGTATAAGTTCGGACAAGGCAAGAGAGGAATTGAGACTGCGTCTTGACGCAAAATCAGGCAAGGATATCGTGATTGAAAATCCCTTGACACCGATTGAGAAACTGCTCTGCCTCTATCAGGCAATCAAGCATAATAAAAAAGAAGCAATCAGGAGAATCCTTGAGAGCATTGATGTAGAGGAACTTGATGATTCACAGAAGAATTCATACTATCATATTCTCTGCGGACACATGACAGCGACCCATCAGTTTGAAAAGGCAATGGACTGTCTTAATAAGGCATCCCATATAAGCAGGGAGAATCACTTTATTGCATCATACGGCAAAATTCTTATGAACAAGGGGCTTATCTATCTTGCTGTAAACAGGCCCCAGCGTGCACTGAATTATCTGAAGCGTTCACTCAATATAATCCGGCTGACCGGTTTTGCAGACAGTCTCATCAGTGTCAAGTTCAATATTGCTGTAATATATACAGGTCTGGGCAATTTCAACAGAGCTCTTCAGATATATTCCGAAATGCTCACCAATGAGATACTGGCAGCGAATCTGTACTACAGAGCTATTATACTGCATAATATGGCTGAAATACATCTCCGTTCCCGGGATATGGAAGAAGCGCGCAGGCTCTCTATGAGAGCAGAGGAACTTATGGATAAATGCGGCAGGCAGATGCCTGTGTCAATGAAGATTCAGAAATCAAAGATTGCAGCAATTGTATCCGGTGAATATAATAAACTTGATAAAGATGATAATACTGATATAATTGACAGGGTTGACATTGACATACTGGAATTACTGAGCAGAAGCAATGAAATATCAGACAGCAGCATAATAAAGTTCTTTGCAGGATTGAAGGAGAAACACAATTATGATGAATTACCCGAGCAATTTGTTTTTGCTGCTCTTGCATTGAAAGAGAGGAAAAAAATCAGACACTATCTGCTCAAAGAGGCATTGGAACTTACAGGGAAAAAATCTTATCTGAGAAGCAGACAAATCAAGAAAATAATGGAGGAAAAATGACAATTAATTCAACGACAATACTGGGTGTAAGGAAAGACGGAAAGACAGCAATAGGCGGAGATGGACAGGTGACACTGGATAAAACTGTTATCAAACACTCTGCAAATAAGATAAGGCGGCTCTACAATAATAAGTTACTGGCGGGTTTTGCCGGGTCTGTGGCAGATGCAATAACACTGTTTGATAAATTTGAAAAATATATTGAAAAAGACAAGGGCGATCTCCTCCGGGCATCCATTGACCTGACAAAGGAGTGGAGGCAGGACAAATTCCTCAGGCGTCTTGAAGCAATGCTCATTGTAATGGACAGTGAACACTCTCTCATAATTTCAGGTAATGGCGATGTCATAGAACCTGATGACGGAGTTGTTTCAATAGGTTCAGGCAGTCCGTATGCTTATGCTGCTTCACGTGCTCTCATTAAGCACTCAGAACTCACTGCAGAGGATATTGTGAAGGAATCCCTCTCAATTGTTGCCGATATATGCATATATACAAATAACAGGATTATACTGGAAACACTCTGACCAAGATTGTATTTGATAAGCAGTTTTTTGGCAGATACACTTCAAGACCGGCCTGCACGCAGTACTTTTACCCTATGATATTGAGATAGAAGTATTGACTGCCGGATCTTCATATGGAGGCAGATATTTCAAGACATGGGTATTGGGCTTTGGGATTAACAATATACACGATTAACTTGATTAAAGGTAAATAATAATTATAATAAATAAAATATTTATAATGGAGTAATAATGGAATTTAATCTAAAAGCATCTGAAATCGTCAGTGAACTGGATAAATATATAGTGGGCCAGGATGATGCAAAGCGGCTCGTTGCCATTGCACTGAGAAACAGATGGAGACGCATGCATGTTACTGATGATATCCGCGATGATATCATACCCTCTAATATAATAATGATAGGTCCTACCATTTTTGCAAGTCTTCTTGCAATCTCTGTTTTGCCGACACCGGTAGGACCTATCATTATTATATTAGAGGGTATGATATCATCGCGGATATCATC
>JAXHVG010000075.1:0-5717 GCA_034189245.1 Caldifarciminota bacterium | reverse complement strand
TTGATATATTCGGCGATATTGAAAATTATTCTGATACACTCAATTTCTCCGCATTTTCGGATTATTATGACAGTGAACTGGGCGGCGAAGTAACAAGGGAATGGCTGCTCTTCAAAAATCCCCCTGACCCGGAGAATTTCTATGAGAAGAAGATAATGACCAATAATCTTGAGGATACATTCCGCAGGAATGCAAACAGAATGGTCAATATTGACCCCGGCATTGTTACTGTGAGCAATGTCCAGCTCCTCACTACAAAGAATTACTCCCACAGAATATATATGGGTGAAGGCATATTCGCAGAAGTGACCTTCATGTTCAAGAAAAACGGCTTTGACTACCTCAAATGGACATACCCCGACTACAAAACTAATGAGGCCCAATCCTTCTTCCTAAGTGCAAGAAAAACAATACTTACCGGAGGGACGGAGGTTTAAGATACAAATGGATTTTGAGCAAAACAGCTCAAAACCACGCATAACTCCCCAAACCACCCCCCTTTACAAATTCCCGCTCCAATTCCCGGGGACGTCCCTTTACAATTGCAAGATTTGCTACCCTCTATCTTATGCTATTTTCATTCTTACAATTCAGCTTAATCCATGAAATTAGTAAATGTATTTATTACATAACTTGATAACTTACTAGTTTAGTTAAATCTTGCAGATGTAAAGGGACGTCCCTGGGATTTGGACTTCAGGGATCTACTTGAAATTGTAGCACTATATGCTACAATAATACTATGAAAAGGGCGAGAATAGATAAACAGGGATATTTTTACTTAATTACAGTAAAGGGTCAGAGGAAGAACCCATTATTTTTCAGTAATGATGACAGAGGCGCATTCCTCAATATACTCAAGAAAGTGTTGGATGATACGGATATCAGCTTATTTGCCTACAGTATAACAAGAATAGAATATCAGTTACTGGTCTATAGACACAATACTCCCCTGAAGACATTTATGAGCAAACTGGAGACAGCCTATGCAATATACTTTAATAAGAAGTATGAGACTGTGGGATATGTCCATCAAGACAGATATAACAGTTTGATAATCCTCAATGATGAATACAATGTGCCCCGGGTAATTAACAGTATTCACTATTTACCCCAAGAAGAGGGATTAATAGATGATTTCAAGGAATATCCTTTTTCAAGCATCTCTTTCTACAGAGGAAGAAAAGATTATATACCTCAAATTAGAAGGTACGTTTATGACCGGAGAATGCAAGCCATGGATTATGATATATATGAGGATGCAATAGGCACGAGGAAAGAATATCTTGCTTTGCTTAAAAGAAAACCGGGAAGAAAAAAAGGCAAAGGTTATGAGAGGAGAGATACTGTATTCTTTGAAAAACTAGACGTGCTTTTGAAGGAACACGGATTAACAGAAGATGTATTCTACAGATGGAGAAGTGACAGAGAAAAGAAAAGATTGAAGAAATTAGTAGAAGCACTTAACCGTATCGGATTTACCCAATCTTACATAGGGAGACAATTGGGATTGAGTCATACAACAATAAATAATATGACCAATTACAAATGAAAATCTTTCAATTTTCAAGGACCGTCCCCGGGACTTGAATGATTAAGCATCAATAAAAAGATAAAAGGCTGGTGGGAATGCAAATAATAGTTCAACAATTGATATTATTATTGATGGTCTTTATTATGCTTTTTCTGTTTGGAAATAGAACGGAGAAGATCATGAGGAGGTTTCTCCAGTTTTTGTTTTGCAGTATTACTCAGTCAGGCCTTGAAAAGGGGGTTAAATATGATGAAAACGGGTTTCCACTGTATAATTACAGCAGCCGGAACGGCATATTTATAGGTTATCAGTACAACCCCATTATATTTTGCTGGCTTGCCGATAAGATCTATGAAGAGGAAGATACGACTGATGAAAATAAACAGAAAATTTATGAATATGCAGATAAATTAGCAAAGAGACATTTGTCAGATGAATATCCGGATATATGGAACAAATTCCCATGGCCGCCTTATGGTCTGATGAATGGATGGACCTGTGGATTGACAGCCGGAAGGATGCTGCAACTTTTTGTTAGAGCATATAAATTGAGTCAAGATAATAGATATCTCAATTATGCCGCAAAGATGATCCCTTTTTTTTATACTGATATTAAAGATAAAGGTTGCAGGGTTGTCATCAATGATGATGAATGGTGGTATGAAGAATATGCTTCGCCTGATATTGAACCGCCATTTATCCTTAATGGTATGATCTCAACAGTGCTGTGCATTGATGAATATTACAAGATAACAGGTGATGATAAAGCCGGGGAACTTGTTAGAAAAGGCAAAAATGCCTTGATAGCAAAATTGCCTATTTATGATAAAGATGGTTATTCATATTATGATTCACAAGGTACCATCGCATCTCCGTATTATCATTATTATCATATTGAATTATTCAGAAGGCTTCAGTCTCAGATACCTGATGATAAATTTGAATATTATAAGCATAGATGGGCTGACTATATGAAGCAGAATTATGTCAAAAGGACTCTATCAAACCCATCCAAAAGGTCAATTGCAGCATTGATCCTCAGTTTTGTACTGTATCTGTCTGCAGCAGAAATCATATACTTGATTGTTTTCCCCTTAATCCATTAATATTCAATAATACATGCACCTTCTTGATTTCAGTCAGGGATATGCTATAATGTTTTGCAAACAGGAGGTTTAGCTGATGAAATATTTTGTACTATTGACAGTAATTGCAATCATGGCAGTTTCCTGCTCATTGGGCAGTGTGCCTGATGAAGAGAATATTGCATTACTGATAAATTCACACAGGAATACACTTTTTAGCAATTATGCTTTTGGTGAAAAGGAAGAACCGGTCAAATCCCCCATCAATGCTCTTTCCTGGTACAGGGCTCAGAGGGATACAATGCGAAGGCGTATTGAAATAGATATAGAGAAGGATTCAGCTTCTGTCACAGTGAGAAATATTATACCCGGTTATCTCAATATCAATTATGTGAATGACTCCCTGGATACAGTAATGCTTCAGAAACCATACACTGACACAATTGTCCGCTATGCCTACTGCATAAAGGATACTGTGAAGAATTATTTTGGCGGATGGCGCATTGAATCCGTATCGTCCGGTATTGTGCAGGGTGATTCCCTTGTTGCCATTGATTCAGTGAAACTGTCAGCAGGCAGTTATATTGACACAATCATTGACAACCCGGCTGCTGCATTCAAACTGGACAATATGATAACACTGCCGCCCGGTATTGATATTGAAGTGACTGTTTACTCTGCTTCAACAGAGCAGTACTTTGTTCATCATGACAAGAGACGCGCTGAGGCGGTCAATGGTACGCTCTCATTTAAATTAAGTTATTTTGAAGGATACAGCAGTATTACCCCTGATATTATCACCGGGTCTTCATTTAATACTGATGACAGTGATTATTTTTCCGAAATGTGGATATTGCCGCTCTATATTGAAGAATAATAATCTGAATATATCCTTGACAAAGCAGTAAAAATTGATAAAATATCTAATCTTAGGAAATTAAGGTATTTAATATGTATATACAGGAGGTATATTTATGAAAAGGCTATTAATAGCTGCTGTAATACTGACAGTCATAGTTATTGCAGGATGTACGAATCAATTCATCTCATCGGGTATAATTTATATGCAGCAGAATGAAACAGACAAGGCACTGGAACAATTCCAGCTTGCTGTTGAGAATGAACCGAATAATCCTGAAGCATATATGTGGCTTGGAAGAGCTTATGCAGACAAGGGTGAATACGAGAAAGCAGCAGAAAATGTAGTCAAGGCACTGGAAGCTGATACAACAGGCGCTACACTTAAGACAATGCGTGAGGATTATGGCCTTTACTGGGCAATACTCTATAATGCCGGTCTCGGTTTCAGAAACAGTGAGAATATCAAAGAGAGATTCAGTGATTATGAGACATGGCTCAAAACAGCAATGGAAGTCAAAGACACTATACTCAATGACAAGTCCCTCATCATTCTCTATGCTGAAGCAGGCAGTGAGGAAGATATGGTGAAGGCAGTTGAATCAGCAAGAAAAAAGAATCCCGAGGATGTCTCCATACTGTTCAATATTGCTAAGTACTATATAGATGAAGAGGAGTATGATAAGGCAAGAAGTTACCTGAAAAAAGCAGTCAAGATAGACCCCGATAATCTGCAGGTTGAATTCTGGCTTGCACAGCTCTACTATGCAGAGGGCTATAATGATGAAGCACTGAAGATATTCAAACAGCTTGAAACACAGATTGAGAAGATGGATGAGGAAGAGAAGGAAGAGCTGAAGAATATATATATTGACATTATTTTGAAGACAGCCTCCATATATCAGGAAAAGAAGGATTACAAGAATGCCATTATCTATTATGAGAAGGCATATAAGATAGATGACACTGACGCTAATACACTCTATCAGCTCGGTGCAGCATACTATTCTGCAAAGAATTATTCAAAGGCACTTGAGGTATTTGATACCTTCCTTGAGAAATCAGGTCAGGAGATGAGTGTTGTATATCTGATAAAATCCGATTGTCTTAATAAACTAGGCAGGAAGAAAGAGGCACTTGAGATGTATGAAAAATACGAGGAATTGAAGAAACAGGGAAAGTAAGGAGAAGAAATGAAGACAACAAGAACAAAAGCCGGTGAAATAGAACGCAAATGGTATATTGTTGATGCTGCAGATAAAAGACTCGGCAGACTGGCGTCATTTGTCACCAAATATCTCATGGGCAAGAACAAGGTGACATATTCACCCGATGTTGACAATGGTGACGGTGTGATTATCATCAATGCATCAAAAATGACATTCAGCGGCAATAAGTTGAAGGATAAAAAATATTATACACATTCAAGGTATATCGGAAGCATCAAGGAAAAGAATCTTGAGGAGATGATGGAGAAACATCCCGACAGAGTGGTGAAGCTTGCTGTGAAGAGGATGCTCCCAAAAAATACACTTGGCAGAACAATGTTGACGAGACTGAGGGTATATGTCGGTAAAGAACACGGGCATGATGCACAGAAACCCGAGTCCCTGACATTCTAAGGAGGTTATCTTTGGCTGAGAAATTATACACAGGAAGAAGAAAGAATGCTGTTGCCCGCGTGAGAGTGAAGCAGGGCGGCAATGCTATTATGATTAATGGTAAGAGGATAGAGGAGTATTTCAGGAGAGATGACCACAGGGAGAATCTGATTCAGGTGCTCAGGGAAACGGATCTTGAAGGAAAACTCACTGTACTTGCCAAGGTCAATGGCGGCGGCATAACAGGGCAGAAGGATGCAATAAAACTGGGACTTGCCCGTGCAATAGAGGAGATCTATCCTGATCTCAAGGATATACTCAAGGAAAAGGGTTATCTTACCCGTGATCCAAGAGAAAAAGAAAGAAGAAAATACGGACACGCGAAAGCAAGAAAGAGTTATCAGTTCTCAAAGAGATAACTCACTTAATTATATCAATCACACTGTTTCCACAGGGGAAGAGAGGTGCATGTCTATGTCCTCTTCCCTGAAACAGTGGCAGTTTTAAAACCAAGGAGGCAGCTACATGAAAATAATGCTTGAAGATCTGCTCAAAGCAGGAGTGCATTTCGGCCACAAATCCGAAAGATGGAATCCCAAAATGGAAAAATACATATTCACGGAGAGAAACGGGATATAC
>JAXHVG010000074.1:0-5546 GCA_034189245.1 Caldifarciminota bacterium | reverse complement strand
ATTGATTTTTTTCTGCCCATATCCGACTCAATTGCCTTGACAGCTTCCAGCAGGGCAGCCGGGCTGAGAGGTGTTGCTCCTTTCAAAGCAGTATTGAAGAAATCATCCTGACTGATGCAGCCGACCGGCTCTGTTCTGTATATGGAGGCATTGGAATGAATATTGAACGGAATGTTCTTTATACGCTTTACAGCTTCAAGTATATTTTTTCTCCTATTGCCGATATTTGTACCGATTGAGAGGAAAATATTATCTGACTGCTTCATACAGAGCTTTGACTGACCTGCATTTTTCCATTTGAAGGGGATTCTTTTTTCCTACACTGACAATAACGCGGGCAATAGAGGGAAATTCCTCTAATACATGCTCAGCTGAATATACTGCAAGTTCCTCAAGTGTATCCCATTTGCGCCCGCTTGCAGTTTCCAGTATCAGTGAATATATATTACTGTAATCAACAAAATCATTCTCTGACAGTGAAACCTCAATATTGAAGACAATCCGGTTCTTGTGATTTTTCTCTTGAGGCAGCAATCCGCAGTACATCTCAGTTTCTATATCCCGCAGTATCAGCTTAATCATCACGTGCCTCTATTATTCCCACTGGCATTATCATCTCATCCATTGACACACCTCCGTGCTGGAATGTGCCGGAGTATTTACTACTGTAATAATTATACTTGGTTGAATAGACAAGGTATCCGTTCCCTGTTGCAATATACCATTTGTCTGATTTCTTCGGCACAGGCAATCCCCATTCCCCGGGATTTGATATTTTAATTATATCACTGTTTAGTGCTTTTACCGATGAACCGAATTTATACTTCAAATTGAGGGACACATCCTTGCCTGTCTGTAATTTCTGTGGTGTCTTGGAGATAACGGATCCGTGGTCTGATGATATGACTATCTTATAATCATTGGCAATGAGTTTCTTGAAGAATGCATTGAGCCCGCTTGTCCTGAACCATGTTGATATAAATGCAAGCAGGGAATTCTCATCAGGAAGGAGGTCCTTGAGTACTTCTGATTCAGACCTGAAGTGTGTGAATACATCCATTATATTGATAACAAGGGCATTGAACTGATTGTCCTTTATTCTGTCAAACATTGACTCATATCTATGCAATGCCTCATTGGTTGATATCTTGAAATATGATATGCCCTCCGGGTTCACTGCACTGCGTATCTTCTTATTGAGGAGGAACTCCTCATGCTGATTCTGTGATGATGTATCAAAGAAATCCCATTTGCCGGGATATATCCTGTTTATCTGAAGGGGAGTCAGTCCGCTGAATATTGCATTCCTTGAATACGGTGTTGCTGTGGGGATTATTGAATAGTAGAAATCAAGTTTTGTCTTGAAAAAATCCCTCAGAAAGGTCTCAATGAGAAGATAATGGTCATATCTCATACAGTCAATCAGAAGAAAAAATACCTTTTTATTATTCCTGAGGGACGGGACAATGAATCTGTCCAGAAAATCATGGGAGAGCGCAGGTCCATTGCCACTCTCAATCCAATCAGTGTAATGTTCTTTTATGTATCTGACAAATTCCCTGTTTATCTGCTCCTTCTGATAATCATGCATCTCTATTATGTCTGTTTCAAGATGCCTGTTAATATTGAGATTCCATAAATTGAGAATATGATGTATCTTGTGAAATGTTCTGTAATCAGCATTATTCTCAAGCATCTCATTTATACGGCTTATTGCCGATGAATAGTTCTTGCCTACTCCGCTGAGTATTCTGCTCTTCCTTGAAAGTATCTTTCTCACAGTTGCGATGAGTTGTTTGGGATTGACGGGTTTGAGTAGGTAATCATCAACACTCTCAGATAAAGCATCATTGATAACACTGTCCTCCTCCGATTTTGTTATCATGACAACAGGAAGATTGTAGGATATCTCTCTTATTCTGTTGAGTGTTTCAATACCATCCTGTCCGGGCATATACTGATCAAGGAAAATAAGGTCATAGTAGTTCTCCTTTATCATCTCAACAGCATCAGCGCCATTAGACACAGTATCTGTCTCAATACCCTCTTCATTGAGATAATATATAAGAGAACGGAGGCTCTCTATTTCATCATCTATCCAGAGAATCCTTGTTTTCATCAATACTCCTTAAGGGAAGTTCAATCAGAAAGGAAGTTCCCCTGCTCTTCATTGTATAGTCCAGTTTGAGTTTACCCTGATGGAACTCCTCTATAATCTTCTTTGTCAGCGGAAGACCTATTCCCCATCCGTGCTCCTTTGTTGAGAAACCTGCACTGAATATCCTCTCTGCATCCTTGCGTTCAATACCCTTGCCATTATCAGTTATTGTAATAAATGCCCTGTTCTTCTTTTTGAGTGTTGATATATCTATCCTGCCGTTCTCCCTGTCCTTCAGGGCATCAATACTGTTCTTTATTAAATTCTCCAGTGACCATTTCAAGAGCTCCCTGTCAGCAGGCACAAGACATTCATCACATTTTTTAAATTGAAACTCCACTTTCCGTGAACCCCGTGATGGCGCCCTCTTCCTGAAATAATCTATTACTCCCTCTATCTGCTCATTGATATCAACAAGTTCCAGTGTCAGTGGAGATCCTATCTTATTGAAACGCGATGCAATGATATTGAGACGGTAAATATCCGAATCAATGCCTGAAAGTATTTCACTGTCAACATCCTTTTTCTTCAATATTTCCAGCCATCCGTTAAGTGAGGAAAGAGGGGTGCCGATCTGATGGGCTGTTTCCTTTGCCAGTCCTGCCCAGATAAAGTTCTCATTGCTTTTTCTGTACAGCATATAACCGTATATGCCAATTACAAGGAATAGTACGGAAACAATCATCTGGAAGAACGGGGCAAACTGTATGCGTTTATACAAACTGTCCTGGCCATAATGCACTTTTGCCAGAATCTTGTCATTATAAGTAATATCAAGCGGTTCATTCTCCCTGTCAAGCCTGTCAATTATCCTGTTCAGTTCAATAATATCTTCTTTTGTCAGATCATCGGCAAACAATTCATCCAATTTGCCGATATTCCTCCACGATACGGGATTGCCCTCCGGGTCTGTCACTACTACGGGGAATCTTATCTTCTGAATGATCTCCTCAAATATAATCCTGTCAATATCCTTGTCTGATGTGAGATTGCTTGAAAATCTTGCGAATATGCGTGTCTGCATGACAGAGGTCTCTTCCAGTTTGAAAATAATATCCTGGACATAGAGGAATGATGCTACAGCAACAGTAATAAGGGCAACCAGAAAGTATGTCTTCAGAAAAAAGGGGCTCTTGTTTCTCATCAACTCCCTTCCACTCTGTTTCTTCCTTTCTTCTTTGCAGAGTACAGGGCATTGTCAACCCATCTGAGCAGTGAATCCAGTGTTGATGCATCTGCAGGATAAGACACCATGCCGAGGGATACCGTGATATTGATATTCCGGGTGAATTCATAATCATTGACATGTTTCTGTATTCTCTCAGCAAGCTTCAATGTGAATTTCTTACTGGAACCGGGCAGTATGATGAAAAACTCATCCCCGCCGTATCTTGTCACTATGTCTCCCTTCCTCACAATTGACCTGAGAAGATCAGCCACCTCCTTGATAATCTTATCCCCCACAATATGACCGTAATTGTCATTGATATCCTTGAAGAAATCAATGTCTATCATAATCAGTGAAAGGGGTATATCAAGACGCTTGGACCTTTCCATCTCCTCCTTGAGGCGGTTCATGAAATATCTGTAATTGTACATCCCTGTCATGCCGTCTGTTACAGCAAGCTTCTCCGTCTCCTCATATTTGAATGTATTGTCTATTGCAGTGGAGAGATGTGAACCGATTATTGAAATAATCCTCATATCATTGTCATCAAGAGCACCCTTGCCCTCTCTTTCCACATTGAGAACTCCGATAATATGATTGGATATCTTGAGTGGAACAGCAATCTCTGATAGTGTTATGTCCCGCCTTCCCAGATAACGGGGATCCTGATTGGTATCCTTTGAAAGCACAGGCATACCGTTTTCCGCTACCCATCCGGTGATACCCTCACCTGTAGTGATTGCATATGTATATTCATCAAGATAATCGGACTCATAACCGGAAAAAGCTCTCGGTTCAAGCCTGCCGTTTCTGTTGAGCAGCCATATTGACACATTGAAATAATCAAATTCCATCCTTATCTCCTTAACGAGGAATTCAAGCAGTGCATCCAGTTCAAGATAGGATGTGAGTTTGGATGAAAGATTGCTCACCCTCTCCAGATTATTGATCAGTTCATCCATCTTATTGAATAATTTGGAATTCTCAATTGCAAGTGCTGCTGTCTGGGCGAATGATTCCAATATGTCTATTGCCTCTTTGATCAGTATATTTTTATTCTCAGGCTTATCCACTGATATCATGCCGAGTATTTTATTGTCCTTTGAGTAGAGGGGAATGAATAATATGTCCTGCGGATGCCAGTGGGCATAATCCTTGGGATTCTCGTCAGGAAGCATATAGGTGAGGTCATCAATCTCACTGAACCTGTCCATCTTCTCGTGATTGATATAGTATGAATTTGATATCCTGTTCTCTTCAGTCATGAGATTATCAATCCTGCTGAACGGTACCTTCTGTCTCTTGAGATTCTCAAATACATCGTCATCCAAACCATACTGTGCAGAGCGTATGAATACATTCTCCTCTTCATCGTAGAGAGAGAGGAGAACAACCTTGAATCCCAGTGATTCCGATATGTATCTGCTGATAATATCAAGAACCCTGCTGAGACGGAATGTGGATTGAAGCAGTGTTGCAAGACGCTGCAGTGTGCCGGTCTTCTTATTTATCAATTCAAGGCGTCTCTGCAGAGACTGATTGACCTTAGATTTCTTGCTGAGATAAATCTTGGCAAATACGGATTCCAGATAATGGGCAAAATCTATCATCTCACTGTGTCTTGATTTGGAGAATTCCTTCTGTCTGTAGTGAACAAATAAAAACACATTGTCATTATTATTTGTATAAACATAATAATCCTTGCCTGCCCTCAGCACTGTTTCCTCACCTATTTTCAGGTCATAGAGCAATGATTCAATATACCAGAGATTGTCATTTTCCTCTATTGCATTCCTCTGCCACTGCAGTTCACTGGAATTGATGGCAAGTTTGCCGTCCTTGCTCTTTGAGGAAATATAAAAATTATCATCACCTGGTGTGAACAGTATGAGGAAATCATCCACCTGATACTGATAGAATATATCAATTATGCCTGAGAGCAGTTTGTCCTCATCACTTTCATTTAAAATTGCAAGCATCTTTTCATCTAAATTCATAATTGAAATTATACACTGAAAATCCCCTGTTGTCAAAGAGTACACTTATATTGAAAGGGCTTGACAGATATTATATTTGTCTATTAAAGACCATTCATAATAAAGAATCATAAAGTGAATGCGATCCTTTGAACCCTGTGTCACAGTCATACTCTGTGCAGTTTTTGCACTTAACAGGCTGTCCAATCAGCCTTCCCATTTCCAATTCCACTGCTCACATTCC
>JAXHVG010000073.1:0-5257 GCA_034189245.1 Caldifarciminota bacterium | reverse complement strand
TTTTATTCGCTTGACTATTAAGGATATATATTATAAAATCTATATAACAATTACACAGGAGGTAAAATGAAATCAAGAATGAAGGTTATGAGAGTGATTGTTTTACTGGGGGTGCTCATGGCAGTATCATGCTCGGTCTTGCCTTGGGTGAAAGATGTCAATAATATTCAGGACTGGATTACATTACCAAATGACGGTGATGAATTCAGATACAGCACAAGGACAAGATATTATTCTGATGATACCTGGCATGAGAACGCTTTTACAATTGAGATCACCGATATTGAGAATAAGAGTGATGCTGTTTTGATAGAAACAAGATATAATGATTCTTCTGACAGGGATTATATTATCATTGACAAAGAAGAGAATGCCATTGCTTACAGTGAGGATGATTACTATGATGAGGATAATGACTTCATTGCCTTGAAGACACCCGTGAGTGTCGGGAATGACTGGTATAATAATGATTATAATTTCACTATCAAAGAGGTAAATGCTCAAAAGGATGTTGAAGCAGGTATATATAATGACTGTATAGTTGTAGAATACAGTGATTCCCCGGAATTGGGCGAGTTGTGGTTTTCTCCATCCGCAGGAACATATATATATGAAGAATACACCAATGGATCCGGATATCAATATATAACAGAATTAGAGCGCATAAGAGAATAATAGAGGGTTTTTTTAATTATGGAACTCTTTTGTATAAAAGACCTGCCCAAAATATCGGCTGAAAGATTCGGCGACAAGACAGCAATGCAGATAAAGAAGGGCGGGGAGTTCAGAGGGTATTCATTCAATGATATTGAAGCCCGGTCCAATGTACTTGCCGAATACCTCATGGCAAACAGGATAAAGACAGGCAAGGCATTTGCTGTTCTCAGTGAAAACAGGCCGGAATGGGGTATTTCCTATTTTGCCATTGCAAAGACAGGCGCCTACATTATACCGATTGATTCCATGCAGAAGGAGAGGGAAATAAAGACAGCACTGCATTTTTCCCGGGCAAGGGGTATATTCGTTTCATCTGCTTATCTTGATATGATAAAGGAGATAAAGGATCAGCTCCCCCATCTCAAACATGTTATATCAATGGACAGTACCGAACATCCCTATGAAGTATCCTTCAATGAGGCATTGGAGGAAGGCAGGCGCATTATTGCATCAGGCAAGGGGAGAATGTCCGGTGTCAAATGCGGGCTTGATGACGAGTATGTTATCATATTCACATCCGGGACAACAGGCACTTCAAAGGGCGCAATGCTAACAAACAGGAATGTGTCCTATGATATAATCAATGCGGAGAACCTCATAGGAATTGAAGAGAATGACAAATTCATATCACTTTTACCCCTTCATCACACATTTGAAGCAACAGCCGGATTCCTCCTGCCCTACACATTCGGTAATACAATAACCTATGCCCGCTCATTGAAATCCAAGGAGATTGTAGAGGATATTGCAGACAGCGGAGCAACTATAATGCTCGGTGTCCCTCTGCTCTTTGAAAAGATAATAAATGGTATAATGAGGGCAATAAGGCAGTCCCCTGTCAAAAGAACACTGATAGGTTCAATGCTCGGTATTGAAAAGGGCACAAAGAAGGTCCTGGGCATGAAACTGGGCAGTTCACTGTTCGGTTCACTGAGGGAAAAGGCGGGACTGGGAACAGTCCGGCTGATGATATCAGGCGGTGCTGCACTAAAGCCGGATATTGCAGAAGCATTTGAAAGTTTCGGATTCACACTCTTCCAGGGTTACGGTCTCACTGAGACAAGTCCCATTGCATCCATTAATCCTGTTGATAATTATAAGCATGATTCAATCGGTGTGCCCATACCCGGAGTTCAGATTGAGATTGACAGTCCCAATGAGAATGGCCATGGTGAGCTGAAGATAAGAGGCCCTATTATAATGAAGGGATATTACAGGAATCAGAAAGCCACTGATAATGTGATAAGAGACAATTGGTTCTTCACAGGGGATATCGGATATAAGGATGAGGATGAATTTCTCTATATATCAGGCAGGAAAAAAGCGCTTATTGTCACTGAGGCAGGCAAGAATGTGTACCCAGAGGAAATTGAGGAGAGACTGGCGGAGAGTGATTATATTGAAGAGGCGCTTGTTCTGCCCTTTGAGAATGTGTCAACCAAAAGAGAGGAGGTCGGAGCCATTATATACCCCAATCCGGATATTATTGAGAAATTCATGAAGGAATGTTCGGAGGAGGAAGCCGGCAGAAAGCTGAAAAAAATAATCAAAAAGGAAATCAATAAATTATCAAGTGACTTTGCACCATATAAGAGGGTAAAGCATTTTAATCTGAGGTATGAAGAATTTCCTAAGACAACTACCAAAAAAATCAAGCGTTATCTATTCAATAGTATTGCTATTGATGATTAGCGCGTCTCTTACAGGATGTAATTATTCATTCTATAAGGGCAAACTCCCGTACGGGAGTCTTAATATTACAGGTATAGAGAATGCTTCCTATTACAGTGACCTGACAGAGAAGATGGACGGGTTTCTCTATGAGATAATACCTGCTTACAGCGGCATGGAGATAGACAGGAGTTCCGGCAATACACTCAGTGTATTCATTGAGTCATATAACAGGAATCCGTATAATTATAATGAAGCAGGCAATATACTTGACTACAGATATTCCTTTTCCGCCCGGTTCAGTGTAAATGACTCCACTGTTCCTGTCAATGTAAGCAAATTGCTGGATGCTGATATATCCGAACCGGCTGCCAAGGACAGTGTTGTGACAGAGTCAATCAGGAATTTTATTGACAAGCTCCGCAGTGAATTCTGATTGAATGTTCTTGACAATAACTGTTTAAATTGATATTCTTATTTATAAATCATAATGTAAAGGGGGATTTATGGCAACGAGAACAAAGGCGGACATTGTAGATATGATCTCTGAAAGAACAGGTGTAATGCAGAAGGATGTTTCGCTCTGTGTTGAGGAGCTCCTGAATGTCATAACAGAGGTTCTTGAAGAGCGCGACAGGATAGAGATACGCGGTCTCGGTGTATTCAAGACAAAGAAGAGGAATGCGCGTATTGCAAAGCATCCCAAGACAAAAGAGGAAATACAAGTACCAGAAAGAGTGGTGCCTTTATTCAAACCGTCAAAGATCTTGAAAGAGAAAGTGGAAAAAGCAAACAAGTAATCATGGAGGACAAATGCCCAGCGGGAAGAAAAGAAAGAGAAAGAAGATTGCCACGCATAAGAGGAAGAAGAGAAGAAAGGCAAGAAGACACAAGAAGAGGAAATGAATGCACCCGTAGCTCAAATGGATAGAGCAGCGGATTCCGGTTCCGCAGGCTGAAGGTTCAAATCCTTTCGGGTGTATATAATGTACTTGACAATTCAAAAAAATTATTATAGAATAATAAAAAATAGGAGGTGACAATCGAAAAGAAAATTCGCACAGAGAGCAAAAGACAAATAACAAAATCTCAAATAGGAGGTACAATGAAAAAGGTTTTTGTGATTTCATTACTCGCTCTTGCATTCATTATGGTGTTTGCAGGTGCAAATGAGCATTTTGCACCGAATATGCAGGATGCAAAGCCGACAGCCCCTGCCGGTAAGGACACTATGGCGGCAGCTGCAGGCGGAACAGCACTGTACTGGCTCAATGGTACATACTCACTGTTCCCCGGTGTAGCATCAAATATTGCTTATGATACAATAAGCGGTTATGTTCAGATAGCAGCAGCAGCAGCTTATGGTGCAGGCGATGAATTCTCACTGACATACTGGGCATCAAATGACGGTGGTGCAAACTGGACAACACCGGTTGACCTCTTTGCGTCAATGCACAGTTTAACTCGTTCACTGAGCTCATTTACAATTTCAGAGGACGGCTATCCCTATGCAATGGCAACATGGAGAAATGGTTCAACAAGGGGAGCATTCTTTGTTGAGGATCCCTCAGGACCCAATGCAGGCGGATGGACATCACCTGTTCAAATCGGTGATACAACGCAATGGCCAGTCACCAATTATTCAACAGTTACAACCAATCCTGTTGGTGACAAGGTTGCATTCTTCGGCTGGAATGATTACTGGACATTCGGCAGCAATGTTTCAACAGATTACGGTGCATCATGGGGCACATACACAGACATCGCCACACTCGATCCTGACGTCAATCCCGAAATATGGTATACGGACATCAGTACAGTCCGCTGGGCAGATGGCGACAATGTGTACGGCATACTGGGCTTTACGCCTGCAGAGGACTCAATGGCTTTCATTGCAGGACAGGGAACAACATTCGGTCTCTTCCAGTCAACAGACGGCGGAGCAACATACGGCAATATTTCACCTGTCTTTAATGGTACATGGTTCCCCAATGTTGATGGAATGGGCACCGACTCATTCACATACATGATGGACACAGTTGACAATGAGGATGCAACAGATGCATTTGCAGTCCAGGCATGGTATGACGACACGCTGGGCATATTTGTTGATGAACTGGGTAATATAGACGGTATGGGCGTTGCACCCGGTACATGGTGGCATAAATGGGATATGGAGTATGTTAATGGCAAACTGCATGTAATAGCTCCCTTCCAGATGGTCACAGTTGATTATATAACAGAGGGCGACCTCTATACATTCACAGATTACTGGGATAACCTTATGTATGGTGTGATGGATATAGCAGGCGGAGACACAGAATTTACATGGACATTCTGCGATGTTAAATGTGAAGTGATTGACACACTGGGCAATCTTGATTCATACAGGGGCTATCAGGGTACATCACAGCTCTCATATGACTGGAGAAATGATGACATGTATGTAGTGTACATGGATCTCTATGATGTAGCAACAGGCGCAGGTTCACATGAACTTCTCAAGATTGAAGGTGCAACAGGTTCTGTTTACAGAGCAATAACACCGCCAATCGTCAATTCCAATGTTGCCAATGCAATACAGGCAGCCAATATTGTTGATGAGAATGGTGTGATTCATCAGATATGGAGACCGGGCGATGCTGATTCAATCTACTATGCAGGTATTGATGTTGATGATTATCCTGATTCAACTGACTGGGAACTCATTGCAAGCGGTATTGAAGACAGCAAAGAAACAGCAAATACATTCTTCTCAGTTCCTTCAATCATAAGAGACAATGGCGCAATCTCATTCTCCATTGCCAATACAGGCAATGTAAGGGTCAGCCTCTATGATGTAACAGGTAGAGAAGTAATGAATCTCCTT
>JAXHVG010000072.1:0-2932 GCA_034189245.1 Caldifarciminota bacterium | reverse complement strand
GTCAATCTCCTCTTCTCTGCCCACAAACTGATTCTCAAAGAATAATGCACCGCCGGATTTCCTCCGTTCTCTCAATATGTAATAGGGGATTGCATCCTGCTTGCCCTTCAGCTTCAGACTACCCCCGTACTCTATGAGAAAATCATTCAGAACACTCCTTCCCATATTCTCTGATATCCATATCTCTCCCCATTCGGCTCTTGACATGAATCGGGCTGCAATATTAACCTTATCCCCGATAACTGTGTAATGCCCTCTGATATTTGATCCAATGAATCCTGCAAAGACACTCCCGTATGTAATGCCGATCCTGATTTTGCTGCTGTATCTGCCTCTTATGTAATGGGCATAATTGATGCTTCTCATTATATTATCCTCATTGGAAACAGGTGCGCCGAAGATAGTAAATATAACATTTCCCTTATCTCCCGAATCAATGAGATTGAAATATCCGCCGAATTTAACTGATGATTCAATGATGTCATTCATGAAAGAATCCATATCCTCAATATCCCTGAAAGATATGAAGACAGATGACACATCCCTGAATTCAGGATATTCAATATTCTCCGTAAAATCTTTATTATAGAATAATTTCTCAACTGCCTTTTGACTGACCTGTTCAGGATAATGCATGGGGATATAAGGATTCCGGACTGAATCAATTTGACAATTCACTGCTATTTCCCCTGTAGCTGCATCTGACTGACCCTTTGCGGCATTCATCACTGTCTGACCGCTGAACAGATAGGAATAGGGATTGTTTCCCAGTATCTGCCATGTGATTTGACCACTGTCAATACCTGATTTTACTCCCATACTGTAATCCTTGCCGTCTGCATACACTTTATCCGGTATTCTCTCGCGGATACTCTCGGCAGATACATGGGCTCTATATCCATTATCTGAAGGAAATACAGCTGTGAAGGCGTCACCTGCAAAATTTGCAATAAAACCATTGTTCTCATAAACAGTATATATCATTTTGGTGAATATGTTCTTCAAAATATCGGAGAGTTCTTCTGCACCCTCTTTTTTCAGCTTGAAGAGAGATTCGGTCAGATGTGTGAATCCGCTGATATCGGATATGAGAATAGAACCACTGAGTGTTCCGCTGTATTCATCAGATTGATGTTTTTCAATGATAAAAGACGGTATGAATCTGATTTCTTCTTTATTATACATGAAAAGTCCTCTGTATTTATATGCAATAATAACAGCAAAAATTCATTTTGGCAATAAGCATAGTACTTATTGTACAGTGATAATTCAAATTCCTTAACTGAAAATAATAATCTGCTTGACAGATGATACTGGTTGCTTAGAATTTATATCTGTAATATAACAAGGAAATTCAATGTTTGACTACAAAACAATAATCATAGGTTCGGGTCCTGCAGGACTCTTCTGCGCATATCATCTTATTGAGAAGGGCACTGGCAATGTGCTCATCATTGATAAGAATAAATTCCCCTCAGGCGGGCTTCTCAATGACTGCAAACTCAATCTGACACCTGACATTGGCATGGACATAGATGAACTGGGGCTTTCAAGAAAGGAGGCGGAGCAGTATATTGAGATAATTGATTCTGTATTCCTCAAATTCGGTGCACCTGCTGAACTGTACGGCACCAATCCCGCCATGTACAGGGAGTGGACAGACAGGGCTCAGCGGAATGATGTTCAGCTTATTCCCGCCAGACAGAGGCATATAGGCACAGACATGTCCAAGACAATCATCAACAATTTCAGAAATTATCTTGAAGAGAACGGCTGCTCATTCCGTCTCTCGGAAACTGTTGTTGATATCATCAGAAACAGTGATACAGTGGAGGTGATAACTGACAAAGGCAGTAATCTCACTGCAGAAAGTATTGTTATTGCACCTGGCAGGAATGGCTCTAAATGGCTCCGTGATATTGCCAATAAACACGGAATAGAGTATTCCAATGGCAAACGCATTGATGTGGGTATAAGGATTGAGGTAAAGAGGGAACACTATCCCATAACGGATTTTCTCTATGACCCGAAATTCAAGATAAGGACGAAATATGATACAGAGGTAAGGACATTCTGCACCAATCCCGGCGGAAGGGTGCGTCTGGAACAGTATGATGAATTCAAACTGATAAACGGCGATGCACTGAAAAAGAAGAAGACAGAAAACACCAATTTCGCATTGCTCAATACAATAGAACTCACCGAACCGCTTACCGACCCGTTTCTCTTCGGACGCCTTATTGCAAGTGCGACCAATATACTGGGGAATGGCAAACCGATTATACAGAGAGTCGGGGATTTCCTGGATGAGAAGAGGAGCAAGAGTGAGACATTCTATGATAACGACAGATGGTTCAATAAACTAACACCGACTCTCAAATCAGAGAAGATTGTCTCCCCCGGTGACATAAGAATGGCTTATCCCTATAAAATCATCAAATCCCTCAAGGAAGCCATGATAAAACTCAACAAGATATTTGATAACACAATACTCAAGGAAGAGAATGTCCTCTATGCACCTGAGATCAAATTCTACTCACTCAAATACAAAACAGGCAGAAATCTTGAGACCACAAGAAAGCATATATATGTTGCAGGAGACGGTGCAGGCAAATCACGGGGTATTGTGGGAGCCGGCATTTCCGGCATGCTTGCAGCAGAGGGTATTGTCAATGAATAGTGCAGTGTCATACATCAGGTCACTGGTGTATGCTGTCAGGCCCTTTGAGAATATGCAGCACATGGCAATGACAATTGCAGGTATTTCATTCGGCGCCTACTCAGCCGGCATACTTGTCATTGACACTGATATAATACTGGGAATGATTGCTGTATTTGCATTCCTCTCCCATGTTCTCAGTTTCAACAATTATGCAACATATGATGAGGATATGCAGGATGCCTCCAAGGGTTTCAGCAGAAAATTCCGGTC
>JAXHVG010000071.1:0-2727 GCA_034189245.1 Caldifarciminota bacterium | reverse complement strand
GATTGATTGTTCCTATGATATTGATCTCCGCATCCCTCTGGGGATTTTGAGACGCTTTTCTCACATCAATCTGAGCTGCTGCATGGAAGACAATGTCATATTTGAATTTTTCAAAGAGACCTTCAATCTTCTTGCTGTTTGACACATCAATCTTATGGAACTTTGCCTTTTTATTGATATTGCGCTCATGACCTGTTGAAAGGTCATCTGCAATATGGACAGTATGCCCCATATCAACAAGATTGTCTGTTATATGCGAGCCGATGAATCCTGCCCCTCCTGTTACAAGTATTTTCATAATCTGTAAACTCCTTTGATTCCGATTGATTTATTGATACTGCTGTTACCTGTTATATTATCAAAATTACTGTATTTTTCAATCTCCATATTGACTGCTGCATCAAAGTTCCTGTTTATTCTGTAAACGAATTCTGCTGACCAGTGATGGGTTTTCTGTACAATGCCTGAAGGGAATTCAGGATGCGGATTACCGCCTTCATCTTCAAACGGCAGACTCAGTGTGCCTTCACCCTTTCTTGAAAAATAGTACCGGGCAGTTAATTCAATTCTATGTCTGAAAAAATAATGCAGCTCAAAACCGAGAAGATCGGAGTCAGGTCCGGTAAAATAACACAGTGGGGAATCATAATACCTGTATTCTGCATCAGGATACTGATGTGTGCCTGTCCATTTTGTGAGTAGTGCGTATTCAATATCCATGTATGCATTGGGTATAAAACCCAGGGGCACTGAGGCATTTGCAAGAATACCGATTTTATCGGGATTGAATGGCCTTGTTTCATCATACTGGAAATCATCTACGAATATCTCCAGTGAAAAGGGCCATCCCTTTACTGATTGATTGAGCCACTCAACAGACCATATGATATTGTCATCACCAAAGGAATTCCACTGCGTAAAATAATAGAATGCAAAGGGATTTAAATAGTATGATTCAGGCAGAGGTCCTGAATAGATAATTGCCTCCTTGAATACAATCCTGTTATTATCCGTTACTTTAAACCCCAGTTTATGGAAACTGCCGAACCGATTGTCTTCAATAAATCGGAAATTCCTGTGTCCGGGACTGAGGAATGCAGTATAATACGAGAAATCAAAGATGAGCCATGTAAGATGAAACATCATGCCGTCCGGAGAGAATGTTCTCTCTGATAAAAACATATTGTCAAATACACCGCTGCCCCACTGCGGCATGACCCTTCCGGCAATGATATAATTCTCTCCGTGCCCATATCCTATGAATGTCCTTCCTATTATACTGGATGTGCCTTTCCATTCATGGGAGCGCAGAGTGTCTATCAGGATTGTGTCATAGGGGACTGTTGAATTGAATGTTGTGTAAACAGCAATATTTTCCATGTCTATACCTGCCCTTAGGCTATTGCGGGCTCTGTACCGGGGCGCATTGTCATGCATCTGAAATATTACTTGATCAGTCAGTCCTATACCCCTTTTCCCAATATCAGACCTGAGTGTTTCAACCATCTCTCTCTCTCTGCTGTTCATTGACTTCATAGTTGAGGGAGATATTAAATTCAATGCCCTCAGCAGGGAATTGCCTGTAATAGGGGAGTCCTCACTGACAATATTGATTATGCCTCTCTGCTTGAGATACTCTATAAAATTATAATACTTGTAGTCAGTAAATATAAAGACCTCACTGAAGAGTGAGACAAATGACATTACTAACAGCAGAAAGATTATTTTCTTCAAAACATCCACCCCCATTCCAGTGATATGTCACTTATTATTCTATTGTCATCAGCAGTATTTCTGTAATTGATTATTCTGCTCACCCCCGTCCCCATACGCAAATCCATACTGTTTGATATATTGAATACAATATCACCTTCAATTCCGGATGTATACTCCACAATTCCGGATGGAAACGGGAGTTCGTATTCCTGACCTGTCATCTCAACAAATGAATCATTGATACTGCCCTCCCCGTTTCTGATATAGAAGAGAGAACCCGACAAAAAGAATCTCCCTGCCGGATAACTGATCCGCAGTACAGAGACATCAGAATCAGGACCTGTTGAAAAGAGTACAGGTTCACTGTAATATGTATATGAATTCTCTGTGTGCCGGTGTGTGCCTGTCCAGTTGCTGAGACGCGTATATTCAAGCTCAATGAGCATAGGGGAAAAATAGAGAACATTCATCTGCATATTGACTCCAAGTTTATCAGGTGCATAAAGGGTAAATTCCTTGAATAGTGCTTCCAGTTCCTTTTCATATACAAAATCATCTACAAAGAGCTCCACAGTAAAGAGAATGTCCTTGAAATAACTGTTATTCCATTCAATTGCCCATATAATATTGTCATCAGTGTGGATATTCCACTGAACTCCATAGTATATCATAAAGGGATTGAGGTAGAATGGCATTGGATGGGATGCATTGTATATAACAATTTCCTTTAATGACATTCTGTTCTCCCCGGGAATATCCATTGAGAGTTTATGATATGCCGAATACCTCCTTGCAGTATCATATCTCATTGATACATGCGAAGGACTGAGGGTATTTGTATAATAGGAAAAATCCATGAATTTGTAATGTATATTGAACAGTATTCCGTCAGGGGAGTATATATTGTCAGAAATAAAGAGATTATCGTACAAACCGGTACCCCATGCAGGGAGGAATCTGCCTGCAATAATATAGTTCCTGTCACTCCTGTATCCTATATAGGCATTCTCA
>JAXHVG010000070.1:0-7363 GCA_034189245.1 Caldifarciminota bacterium | reverse complement strand
GTTGTCATAGACAAGGAGAACAAGACATTCTTTGCCAAAGACAGCATCAATCTGACATTTACCGAGGGAAATAAGATAGACGGCGACTCATTGTACTTTGATTATGAGGATGAGAATGGCATCATATACAGCGGAAAATCAACTATTGACAAGGGATATTTCAAGGGCAGCAGGATATATGCACTTGATGAAAGCCGGTACTATATTGAAGACGGTTTCTTTACAACATGCGAGTATATAGATGACCCGCATTTCGGTCTCTTTGCATCCAGTATGTCATACTATGATAATGACAGAATAGTTATGAAGCCGGCAATTCTATTTCTGAGGAATGTCCCCATCTTCGCATTGCCCTTCGCTGTCCTGCCTGCTGCAAGTACAAGGAAGAGCGGTTTCCTCATGCCCAAACCCGGTTATGATGACATCAATGGTTTCTACTTGAAGAATCTCTCCTATTTCTGGGCAGTAAATGATTTCTCCGATATGACATTTTCTGCTGATATCTATTCAAACAGAGGGTTCTGGCTCAGCCATGAACTGAGAATACTGGTAAAACCCCTTCTGCAATTCAATGCCAATACTGTTCTTGTTAATGAATTCTCAGGCAGGAGACGCTGGTCACTGCAGGGTGATTATTCGCATAATCTGCCTGCTGACATTGACCTGAAGAGTAAATGGGATTATATATCTGACCTTAATCTGCAGACGGATTATGATGATTCAACAGTTGTCAATCTCAAGAGAACAACAGAGACATTCCTCTCTCTTTCAAAGAGATTCAGCATATATTCATCCAATGTCTCATTTTCATACAGAAAAGATTTTTCCAATAATACAGTACGCAGCAGTCTGCCGTCTTACAGGGGATATCTCTCCAGGCAGACATTCTTCAGAAGAAGCCTGCTTTTCAGGAATGGTCTGAATTATTCACATTCACATGCTGTCTCCAGGTCAATATTCTCTGACAGTACAGGCAGTGAGGATAATGTCACTGCATCAGCCGGCAACCGCATAGACACATATTATAAATTATTCCGTTTTTTCACATTGAGTCCCTATGCTTTATACAATGGAGCATCCTCTGATATTGACACATTGTTCAACACCAATCTGGAGGGAGGCCTCAATTTCACAACACAGATATACGGAACGTCCCGTTTTGGCTTTCTGACATATGAAAAATTCAGACATACTCTAATACCCTCAGTGCGGATTTATTCTTCCCGGAAAACCGTTTATTCTGCAGATGATTTGACAAAAGATACAGTGAGCTCATCCTCGCGTATTGCACTGTCAGTCAACAATGTATTTGAAGGGAAGAGCAGCAGGGTAGAGAAGCTGGCACAGATAAGCATATCAACAACTTACAATATGGACACTGATTCCATTTCCCCCCTGTCAGCAGGCATGTCACTGCTCAATTCAAAGCCCCTGTCACACACAATGAATGTCAATTACAATGTGTATACGAAGGATTATTCGGCGACATTCAACACATCGCTGAAAGGCCGATTGGGAAGCCCTTTCAGGGGTTCCGGCACAGTCAATTACACATTATACAATACATTGACATACAGTAATGACAGTATTGGCAAGAATCAGGTCAATGGCTCCCTCAGATTCCCCATAGGCAGTGCTCTCACTGTAAGCAGCAGTATTCTCTATGATTTAAAGGAGATGAATATTGTTTCATCTTCAGTTACAATAAACAGGGACCTGCACTGCTGGAGGGCAGCATTCTCAGTGTCCAGTTACGGAACAGATATGAAGTATAATTTCTCACTTACACTGAAGGAATTTTCCGACCTGTCAATTGACAAAGATATACTCGGTCCGCTGTTTCTCTAAAGCCTTTACTGATAAGCATTACAGTGGATTGCCTCTTGACAGAATGAGAATTATGACATAAAATTACAGAAGTTATTAAAACACTCAATTTAAGGAGGTCTCTAAATGAACAAAAAAGATTTGATCGAACATGTTGCAAAAGAAGTTGATTTGTCAAAAAAGGATGCCAATGATGCAATTGATGCAATGTTTGACGCAATCACAAAATCACTGAAGAAGAAGAAAAAGGTTACACTTGTAGGATTCGGCACATTCTCAACAAAGAGAAGAAAAGCAAGAAAGGGCATCAATCCGGCAACACAGAAACCAATCAAAATCAAAGCAAGGACAGTCCCTCATTTCAAAGCAGGTTCAAAACTGAAAGAAGCAGTGAAATAAGGTATTATACCTGAAGACTTAGGGGGAAGCTTGCTTCCCCCTTTTTTTTTACTTGAAAATGAAGCTAATACTTGCATCAGATTCACAGAGAAGAAAGGACCTTCTATCTCATATGGGGTTTGATTTCTCGGCAGTAAGACACCGTTTTGACGAGGAGAGTGTGCTTACCGGTAATCCATCCGCATTTGTGGAGGAGTGTTCACTGAAGAAGGCAGAGAGTGTCTGTGATGATTTTCCCTCTGATATTATTGTGGGTTCAGATACAGTGGTCTATATGGGGGGCTCAATAATAGGTAAACCAATGTCAGGTGATGAAGCTGAAGATATGCTGAGGGGATTTTCAGGCAGACAGCATTATGTCTATACAGGCATTACACTCATATATCAAGAAAGTATCATTACAAAAAACATTGTAACGAGTGTGAAATTCAGGATAATAGATGAGGGTGAACTGCAGTGGTATCTAAGAAATGCGGATTATATGGATAAGGCGGGGGCATATGCCATACAGAAGGAAGCGTCATTCTTCATAGAGGCAATTGACGGGGATTATTTCAATATTGTTGGATTTCCCCTGAGGCTTTTTTCACAGATGCTCAAGGAAATAACAGGAGAGGAGTTTTATGAATTCATTCACTGAAAGAATCAAAATAGAGACCCGGGAAAAGACAGATATAGTCAATATAACGGATCCAGTAAAAGATATTGTAGGAAAATCGGGTATTGAAGAGGGGCTGTGCAGTGTCAGTGTTATCGGCTCAACAGCATCAGTTTCAACAATGGAGTATGAGTCGGGACTTGTTGAGGATCTTGCTGATTATTATGAGAGAATAATACCGTCAGATATAAGATACATGCACAATGAAAAATGGCATGACGGCAATGGATATTCACATATCCGCTCAACAACAACAAAAACATCGCAGACATTCCAGATTGAAAAGGGCAGTATACTTCTCGGTACATGGCAGCAGATCATATTCATTGATTTTGACAATAAACCGAGAAACAGGGAAATATCGGTAAAGATCATTGGCCGGTAAAAACAGCATTCTCATTATACTGATTGTTCTGGCAATTGGCCTCTCAGGGTCAATGAGAATTGTCAGGGACAGAGAGATGCCGGGAATAGACAATTACTATGAGACATATCCCTTCCTCCTCAATATTCACCCTTCAGGCAATATCATGGAGTTTGACAATTCGGGCAAAAGCAGTGATGTCTTCTATATTGATGATCTCCGGATTGCACCTCAATATTTTGACAGAGCATACTCCAATATTTACGGACATGACATACTGGGTATTAATTATGTGGACTGTAAGCCGGATACATCACTCTATTACGGCATATCATTCCTCAATAATATGAACAGGAACCGCGTCTATCTCTCATTATTCTCAGAGGACAGAGTAACAGTAAGGGGCTTTGCATTAATAGATATGGTACGGGATAATCCGTACAACTATAAAACATTCACCAATATAACAAGGGACTTCATAACACTGTCAGCCGGTATATCCCGGGACAATAAGACCATTGAGGCGGGAATAAAGAATGATTTTATTACAGCTGCTGCAGGGATATCGGACAATGAAAGTGTGCCTGCTGCATTTATCCTCAATTACAAACGCATTACAGCAATCAGTGAGTTTTCATATTATTACAATGACAGGGATATGAAGTCGGATATAAAGATTTTTCTCCCCTTCTCATACAGGCGGTTTCACATAACAGCCATTGGCGGATATGACGGTGAGTTCAGTTTCCACACAGGCATTCTCTACAGAATACTGCCCCGGTGGTCAGTACTGATGAATTATCAGAGGCATGGCGGAAATTTTATTGAAGGCGGGTTCAAGTACACCCGGGAGAATGTATTTGCCAATGCAGGATGCAGGTTCAATGCCGATTCTACAGTGTATGAAGCAGTGTTTTCAGCAGGAATGCTGAACAATTACATGTCTTCGGGCATTAATATAGTGTATGGTAATGAGGAGAATATCAATGTCCTGGCATCCATGCAGAAGGACTTTTTTGACGGCAATCTTGTGCCGCGCATTATACTGGGCATGAAGTCAAGGGATGTTTACACAACAATGATAGGAACCCGTCTGATAGATGCATACATATTCATCGGTTCTGACTGGGATATTGCAGACAAGACATATCTTATAAAAGGAGGGCTGCAGTGGTATTTCGAAGAGTAATCCTTATTTGTTTGTTTATCGGCATTACTGCAGGTCTATGGGCTTTTGACTTCACGCCTGTACGGCTCAGGTATGAGGGCGGTGACTGGTACAATGATGAGAATGCACTCACAATACTTGCTGATTATATCAATGAACACACACCTCTGAAGATGGATACCAGTGAGATTGTTTGTTCCATGGACAACAGGAGGATAATGGATTATCCGTTTCTCTTTATGACAGGCCATGGGGGTTTTGATTATACTCAGAGGGAACTGGAGAATATCAGGGCATATGTTCTCTCAGGCGGATTTGTCTATATTGATGATGACTATGGCTTCAATACAGATATAATGAATTTCCTTGATGAACTCTTCCCTGCGAGGAGTACAGTGAAACTCTCTCCTGACAGTGATATCCTGAGTACATTCTACAAATTAGACAGATTACCCAAGATACATGAGCATTATGATGGTGAACCGGAGATGTACGGGATATTCATTGGTGAGAAGATAGGAGTGCTCTATACATTCAACTCCAATATATCGGACGGCTGGGCTGTGTATGAGACCCATAATGACCCTCTTGAAAAGAGGATAGAGGCATTGAAGACAGGGGTTAATATAATTTACTATGCATTATTTAAATAATATTGATATTCTTATCATGCAGATGGTCCTGCTGGCGGGATTTGTCCTGGCAGAGATCCAGGCATCTGCCCGCCCCATTGCTTTCAAGGGCATTGTCTATGTACTGCATGATGAAATTATGCATGCACTGTTATATGTGATAATACTCCTCCCCTTTGCATCAATGCCCGGTTATTTCCTCATAGGCCTTGTCTCGTCTGTTATCATTGACATAGACCATCTCTTCATGGCCCGCTCATGGAGTATCAAAAAAATAGTATCCTTTCCTGCAAGACCTGTTACGCATTCTCTGATATTTGCAATCCTTATAGGGGTGATTACAGGTCTTATACTGGGGGATTATCTGAAAGGTGTTTTCGTATTTGCCGGACTGGCAGCCCATCTGCTGAGGGATCTGATTGACGGCAAGACATTCATACTCCTTCCTTTCAGCAGGATACATTCCATAGGATTAAAGGGATTTACTGCAGTGTGCGTCATTTTAATTATAGGACTCTATATACTGATTAGTAATATAACTGTATAAGTATGAAATGAAGCAGGGCAAATGCGAGAGTGAGAATGCTGTCGGCTCAATGAGTTTTGCCCATTCCGACTTCTACCTCCCTATCAGAATTCAAAATAACGTCTTACTGCAAATCCGGCGTGCAGTGCATTGTTGTCCCCACCCTCTGCAAATGTGCGGATATTGGATGCAGGGGAATTGGAGAGTGTGATGAAGAATTGATGCCCCCATGTCTTGAAGAACAGAGCTGCCTTGTAAACAGGGTCACCTGCACCTGCAGGCAATGTGAGGAAATAGTACTCTCCGATAATACCTGCTCTTTCAAAATAGAGGAATTCCAGAGGCAATCCTATCATAATACCTGTTCCGGCCAGGAAATCATTATGCATATCATAATGAGCGGCAATAAAGCAGTTCAATGCATTGCCTGCATTGAGATTGACCATGGCTGTACTGTTTACCCCCGACTCCCGCGAACCGGATTGTTCCGTGGAATAGCCTGTCAGGGTGATGCGTGTGCTTATAAATGAGAACATCGGAATCCATGACCATGCTCCTGTTACAGACACATCCCTGTAGTATGAATCATAACCTGCAATAATATCAATGCCACCGGGGAAAAGTGTTCTCAGTGCAATACCGGTGTTCATATTGCCTGCAAGGAATGAATCTGCCGGGTCATTCATCATATCAGATGTCAAATTTCCCTTAATATTGAGTTCGGATGATATGAACGGCGACTTCATAGGTTTATCCAGTGAAAGATATGAGGGAGTATATGCAGACAGAATAAGGGGCAGCAGCAGGAAAATGAAGAGTTTATTCTTCATCTGTTTCAGCTTCCTCTGCAGGTATTATATACTCTGTTGATTTCTTGCCTGCAATATTGCAATGTGCTGTTATTTTGATTTTGTCGCCCTCTTCAAGACCGTCCATCTTGTATATTGCCTCCTGCATCTCTTTGCTTGTCTGGCCATTGAACTTCTGCATTATTAATGTTTCTCCTTTATGCTCTATACTGAGTTTATCAATATGATGCTTGGATGTATTGTTCACTTCATGTCTTATGCCTATTGAAAGCATTGTCTCATTGTAGATGATCTTGAATGAGATGGGCGGGTGTGCAAAAATGGTAATTGCTGCAATGAGCAGGATTATTGTCAATATACTTCTTTTCATTTCTCCTCCTTTGTATTATAATAATTATAGTCAATGAGTGCGACATTGCAATGGATAATGTCAAAGTCTGTCTCATTTGTAATGATTCGGCGAAAATTCTGCATGCTAAGTTCCGCACTTTTAGGATATAACTTTGGTATAAAATTTGCTTAAAATAAACTTATGAAAAACAAAGTATTATTGTCAAAATTCAAGCGCATCATCCCGTATTTAAAGGATGACAAGAAGCTCTTCATAGGCGGTCTGCTGTCAATGATATTTGTTTCAGGAGCGCAGCTCCTTGACCCCCTCATACTGGCTCATATTATTGACAACAGTGTACCGGCAGGTGACGTGCAGGATATGATTTTTTGGGGAATCCTTTTTATCATTGTTATTGTCATAAGCGGGGTGCTCTCATATTTCCAGACAATAATGCTGGCGCGTCTGGGTGTAAAGGTTATTACAAAGCTCAAGTATAATGTGTTTGAGCATATGATGAAATTGCCTGTATCGTATTTTGACAAGCATCCTGTCGGCAAGCTCATTGCACGTGTTGAGAGTGACGGCGAGAAGGTCAAGCAGCTCTTCTCTCAATTTTCCGTAATGATACTGGGCAATATCATGTTCT
>JAXHVG010000007.1:0-7909 GCA_034189245.1 Caldifarciminota bacterium | reverse complement strand
TATTTATTAATTTATCTTCAGTTTATCAATATAATTAATTCAACTGTATTTAGACCCGTTTATGGGGGGCTATGAGTTAATTCAAGATATTCAAGACCCGGTCTTAGTAATAGAGAGAAAAACATTTTGTAAGATATCCAATTGAGGTTGTGACTTTTTTCTCAATCTGTCAACACATCTTGAGACGGGCTCACTCATTATTAAGACTCGTGTCCCATGTCCCGCGTCTCATGACTCTTACCTCTCCGTGCTCTTATTTCCTTCTTTTACCTTTTACCTTTTACCTTTTATCTTCTTCCGCAAAACGCATTACGCAAAATGATGGGGGTTGACAAATAAAACAAAAAAGTTATAATATTGGTATGAGTATAAAAAAGAAATCATTACAAAAAGCAGGAACAAGCTCAATGGATGAACTCAAGGCAGTGTACAGGAGAATAAAACCCGATATAGTCAGCAGCCTCAAGGAATTCAGGGATATATACAGAAGCAGGGATTTTGATAAGATACAGCATGAAATGATGTTCTGCATACTCACCCCGCAGTCAAAGGCACGGGTGTGCTGGTCCTGCATTGAGGAATTGACTGAAGCGGAGGATGTGGGCAGTATTTCAAAAAATAAGATGAGAGAGTACATAAAACCCGTGCGTTTCTACAATAATAAGACGGAGTATATGTATCAGTTACTGGAGAAGATAAAAAGCGGTGAAATTGATATTGAGCAAATGATTTACAGCAGTATGGATATATTAGAAAGAAGGGATATGATTGTTGAAAGCATCAAGGGATATGGTTACAAGGAGGCATCACATTTTCTGAGAAACATAGGTCTCGGAGAGGATATTGCCATTCTGGACAGACATATATTGCGCAATTTAACAAATCATGGTATAATAAAAAAGATACCCAAGGCAATCAGCAGGAAGCAATATCTGGAGATGGAGAAGAGAATGAGTGAATTATCGGGGGATATTCATATACCGATAGCTCATCTGGACATCCTATTTTGGTATAATGAAACAGGAGGAATATTCAAATGAGAAAGAAGATAAAAAAACTTAATCCGGTTGATGTTCTTGAAGAGGCAGGTCTTTCGCCCACAATGCAGAGGGTTGCTGTATTGAGGTATCTGCTTCTCAATGAGGATCATCCGACAGTCAAAACAATCTATCAGGCAGTAAAGAAAGAAATCCCCACGCTCTCAAAGACAACTGTTTACAATACACTCAATGCATTCAAAAACAGCAGTCTTGTTATTACAGTTTCTTCTGAGTCGGATGAACAGCATTATGATATCGGACTGGCTGATCATATGCATTTTGTCTGCAGGGTCTGCGGGAATATATATGACATGAAGCCGGCAGAGCTCCGCATAAAGAGTGTAATGGACGGACATAAGGTAGAGCAGCATGATATTACCCTGAGGGGGGTATGCAGAAAGTGCAGAAAAGAATAATTAAAGCAATATGTTATGGAAAAGGAAACTGGTAAACAAGGAGGAACAATGGAACAAGGAATACCGTTAATAGGTGATAAACTCCCGGAAATGGAGATAAAGACAACACACGGCATGAAAGTACTGCCCAATGACTACAAGGGCAAATGGCTTGTACTGTTCTCGCATCCCGGTGATTTCACACCTGTATGCACAACAGAATTCTACTCTTTCCAGGACAAGTATGACAAGTTCAGGGAGATGAACACGGAGCTTCTCGGACTGTCAATTGACCAGGTCTTCTCCCATATCAAATGGACGGAATGGATAAATGAGAATCTGAAAAAGAAAATAGAGTTCCCCATCATTGCTGATGACAGGGGACTTGTAGCTCAGAAACTCGGCATGATTCACCCCAACAAGGGAAACAACACGGTAAGGGCTGTCTTTGTTATTGACCCGAAGGGCATAGTAAGAACAATACTGTACTATCCGCAGGAACTCGGAAGAAATATGGATGAGGTGGTCAGGATATTGAAGGGCCTGCAGACAGTTGACAAGCATGGTGTTGCAGTGCCTGCCAACTGGCCTGAGAATGAACTTGTAGGTGACGAGGTGATCACACCGCCTGCGTCCGATGAGAAGACAGCAGAGGAGAGAAGAGGCAAAGAGGGCTGCTATGACTGGTGGTTCTGCCATAAAAAACTGGACTAAGGAGTAATAATGAATGTACGTACATTATATAAGGTCAGTTACGGACTTTATATTGTCAGTTCAAAGAAGGGGGATAAGCTAAATGGCCAGATTGCCAACACGGTGTTTCAGATATCCAATGACCCAAAGACAATGGCAATATCAATAAACAAAGACAATTTCACACATGAATGCATCACCCGGACACAGTATTTTACAGTATCCATACTATCAGAAGATGCTCCTATGCCGTTCATAGGAACATTCGGCTTCAAATGCGGGCGTGACATTGATAAATTCAAGGATGTTGATTATGAGATACATGAAAAGAGCGGGCTTCCGATAGTGAAGGATTATACTGTGGGATATATTGTCCTTAAGGTGATTGACAGTATTGATGTGCACACACATACGGTTTTCATAGGTGAGATCATTGATGCAGACATTCTGAGTGATGACCCTCCAATGACATATGAATATTATCATAAGATGAAAGGCGGCAAAGCTCCCAAGAGTGCACCGACTCATATAGATGAAGAAGAACTGAAGAATGAAGAGAATAAAGATAATGAAAAAGAAACAAAGGAGACTAAAATGAAAAAATACAAATGCACAGTATGCGGTTATGTGTATGATCCCCAGAAGGGCGATCCCGACGGAGGAATAGATCCCGGGACAGCTTTTGAGGATATTCCGGATGACTGGGTGTGCCCCGTATGCGGAGTAAGCAAAGATCAGTTTGAGGAAATGGACTAATGCAGGCAGTCAGGATAAGAGAGAATATATACTGGGTAGGAGGTATTGACTGGGACCTGCGGAATTTTCACGGTTATGTGACTCAGCGCGGCTCCTCATACAATGCATACCTCATTATTGATGAAAAGATTACATTGATTGACACTGTAAAGCATTATCTGACAGATGAGATGATTGACCGTATCAGGTCTGTTGTTGACCCTTCTCATATTGATTTTATTGTGTCCAATCATGTGGAGATGGATCACAGCGGCGGACTCCCGGCAATAATGGATATTGCACCCAATGCTGAGATCATCACATCACCCCAGGGACTCAAGGGTCTCAAGAAGCATTATTCTGACAATTATCCCTATAGAGCCATTGCCAATGGAGAGGAGATTGAAACAGGTAATAATACATTGAAATTCATTCTGACTCCAATGGTTCACTGGCCGGATAATATGGTGACCTATCTCAAAGAGGAGAAAATACTATTCTCCAATGATGCATTCGGTCAGCATATAGCCTCATCACAGAGATATGCCGATGATTTGGGTATTTCCCTTGTTATGGAAGAGGCAAGAAAATACTATGCCAATATTGTGTTACCCTACAGCAGCCAGGTGCAGAAGGCACTGGAGGCACTCAGTGGGGTTGAACTTGGGCTTATTGCCCCTTCACACGGCGTAATGTGGAAGAAGCATATTCCTGCAATACTGGAGAATTACAGGCATTGGTCAGGGAATGATACTGAAAAAAAAGCAGTGATTGTATATGATTCCATGTGGGGGTCAACGAGGAGAATGGCATATGCAGTACTGGATGCATTCGCTCAGAGCGGATATAATACGCAGATGATGGATCTCAAGCACAATCATATATCGGATATAATGACTCATATGATAACTGCCGAGTATCTCTGCGTGGGCTCGCCCACACTCAATAACAATATGCTGCCGACAGTATCCGCTTTTCTTACTTATCTCAAGGGCCTTGCGCCAAAAAACAGAAAAGCAATTGTATTTGGTTCATACGGGTGGGGCGGACAGGCAACTCAGATTGTAGAGGAAGTGCTGCAGAGTGCACATTTTGATGTAAAGCATACGGAAAAATACCAGTATGTACCGACAGAAGAGTATCTCAAACAATTAATGCAAACAGTAAAAGGAGTTTTAAATGATGGAGAAGAAACTGATTGACCAGATCAATGACCAGATAAACAAGGAACTTTATTCAGAGTATTACTATGTATCAATGGCAGCATATTTCATGGACAAGGGACTGGACGGTTTTGCCAATTTCTTTATTGTTCAGGCTCAGGAAGAGCATTTTCATGCAATGAAATTCTTCAATTATATATATGAGAGAGGCGGATCTGTGGTACTTGAAGAGATCAAGAAACCGCCCGGTGATTTTGCGGATGCAGAGGATATATTCAAGAAGACATTGGAGCATGAACAGTTTGTGACAAAATCAATCAATGGTCTGATGAAAACAGCAAAAGAACTCAATGATTATGCTTCTGAGAGTTTCCTGCAGTGGTATATAGATGAGCAGGTTGAGGAAGAGGATTCAATGCAGACATTACTTGACAAGATTGCAATGGTCAAGAACAGTCCCAATGGACTGCTCATGATGGATAAGGAACTGGCAGGCAGAACCTTTACCCCGCCTGCAGCAGAAGAATAATATATTGTCAGGCAGGGCTCCGCCCTGCCCTTCTATAGTGTTTACAGGGCAATTTATCTTCAATGGCAATATCCCCCGGTTGATTGAGTATATGATGTATCTTGCATCAGCTGATGCAAGCAAACGGGGATTCGGTTATGATTTCATGAAATCCAATAATACCGCCTGGGTGATATCAAGATTCAGTATTATATTTGAAAAGCCGCTTCAGCACGGGGAAGCCGTAAATATCAAGACATTCCCGCGGGGTACAGACGGGCTCTTCTACTACAGGGCATTTGAGATAATGGATATTGACGGCAATGAGCTGGCAAATGCTGAGAGTTCATGGCTCATTATTGATATTGACACCCGTATGCCGCTGCGCAATTCACTGAATAGTCCTCAGGCAGTTGATGATTTTACAAAACCACCGCGATTGAAAATCCCCGGGGATACAGTGGAAAGAGAGGGAATAATTGATGTGAATGAAAGCCATATTGATATGAATGGACATGTCAACAATGTCAATTACATAGAATGGATGCTCGGGGATAATAAGACAGGCAATATCGAATCAATGACTATCAATTACAAGAGTGAATGCTTCAATGGCGACAGACTGGAGCTCAATAGAAAAGAAGAGGGTGAGAAGACACTGATGGCACTGAGGAGAATGGGTGATAACAGAGTGGTGGCTCTTAGTGAAATAGTATTCTGATCATTCCTGCATCTTATCTCTTACTGTGAGTATGTCAACCATGGCATTGTCAAATGCATCAATAATCCTTGAATCAAACTGTTTATCTTTTTCCTCATGAATCACTGATAGTATCTTATCAAGGGGCCAGGGCTCTTTATACGGTCTCTTGGATGATAATGCATCAAATACATCGGCAAGGGAAACAATTCTGGCCTCAAGGGGTATATCTTCTCCGGATATTCCATTGGGATAGCCCCTGCCGTCAAATCTCTCATGATGATGCAGTGCAATTGCAGCAGCTGTCTTTATCAATTCATAATCAGAATCCGCCAGTATCTGATAACCTATTGCCGTATGTGTCTTCATTGTCTTCCATTCATCATCATCCAGTTTTGCCGGTTTTGTCAATATACTGTCAGGTATTCCTATTTTGCCCACATCATGGAGTGGACTGGCATAGAGTATCAGTTCGCAGAAATCATCACTGCATCCGAGATATCTGCAGATAAGTTCCGAGTATCTGCTCATTCTTCTGATATGCAGGCCTGTATCTGTATCCTTGAATTCAGCTGCAACTGACAGCCGGTAAATTGTGTCAAGATATGCCTGCTTGATATTATCCTTAAGCTGCATGTTCTTTACAGACACTGCTGCCATTGATGCAAATGAATTAACGGGATTCTCCAGTTCCGTAGGAAAACTTATGATATTGCCATTCCTGTCCATTGCATTGATAAGCTGTATCACACCAATGACATTATCACTGCTGTCCTTCATCGGTACTGCTAGCATGGATTTGCACCTGTATTTGTTCTTCTCATCAAAATCCCTGTTATAGTCAAATGGATACTGGTCTCCTATCTCATAGACATCTTCAATATTCACTATTCTCCCTGTCTCTGATGTATATCCTGCTATGGATGATTTATCGGAATGCATCAATGTATTGAATATACGGGTATTGTTCAATGTGTCATTCTGGGCAATAATAAAGCGGAGCTTGTTCCCTTCCTTGAGATAGAGTGATCCTGCATCAGCATTGGTTATATCCCGCGCCTTCCTGACAATAGTGTCCAGAAGATTATTGAGTGATTTGACTGATGATATCTGAATGGAAATATTTATCAAATCATTTAGAATAAGCTCCTTATTCATTATATGTCTCCTAATATGAAAAGAGGGGTTCAAATTTTATCACAATATCATGTATCTCACTGTAATCTGATTTGAGGTGGATAAGTATATCACTGCGGATATCCTCCTTCTTCTTCTCAGAGATATTGACATTTATGGACAGGTCAAAAGCCACATTGAGCCAATTATCGCTGCCAATGAGCCTCACATCATGGACAGAATCGATTTCATCATATCTCTGGGTAAATTCACGCAGTGTATTTCTTATTTCATTGACAAGGGGATTATGCACATTGAGGGGGTCTATGTGAATCGTGATAAACATGCCTGTCTCATTCTCTATTGTATCCTCAATATCCTCTGAAATTGTATGGGCATCCATTAGTGAAATCTGCTCGTCAATCTCAATGTGCAGAGAGCCCACTATTCTGTTCCCGTAATAATTGACAATGAGGTCATGAATCCCGAAAACTCCTCGGTCTGTATATTTGTCAACAATTGACTCTATGCGTTCAATCAAATTATCAGCAGGCGGAGAACCTATCAATTCATCCGAATTCTCCATAAGTATCTTTATACCACTGTACATTATCATCAATGAAACAAGTATGCCCATATATCCGTCAATTGAGGGGAATCCCAGAGCATTGGAAATAAGTGCAATAAGAACGAATAAAGATGAAATGGCATCTATGCGGTGATGCCAGAAATCCGCCTTTATAGCTGATGAATTGATTGTGTTACCCAGAAAGAGTGCAAAGCGTGCCAGTAATTCCTTCAGAACAATAGTTACAATGACCAGTATGATTATGATGCTGTGAGACAGGGAGATTCCAGGCTCCAGTATCCTCTCAAAGGATGATCTGAGGAATTCAAGACCCGTAACAATAAGCAGCACTGCAACTATTATGCCTGTAATGGACTCAATTCTCTGATGCCCGAAGGGATGCTTACTGTCTGCAGGTTTCCGCGCCAGTTTGAACCCCACCATTATTATAATGGATGAAAGTATATCGGAAAGTGTATGAATACTGTCTGCAATAAGGGAGATAGAGTTGATGAGAATACCGGCAGAGAGTTTGATAATAAAAATCAGTGCATTGATGACAATGGAACCTGTGCCCTGCAGATTGGCTACACCCGAGCGCGTATCAGGATCAGAATAATCTGCTGAATCAACATATTTTTTCAATATGAGGGAGAATAATCTGTTCATAATATTATTTTAACTAAAAAGTAAAGAGTGTCAATTGAATTAGCTTTATTAAATAGTTATATGATACCGCGTCGAGAGTGTGCTAAACTTTCTGTAAAATTGCAGAAAAAGAAGTTGAAAGGGCCATCAAAATCCTTAAAATAGTATAAAAAAATACTTAACTCAAAAAAAGGAGTAATGATGACCCAACTAAATGATAAACAAATAATGGAGATTTTTCAAGAGGCATTGAACAAAGATGGAGATTTTATGAAAATGCTCATGCAAACAATAATCCAGAGGATACTGGAGATGGAAAGAGATGCACAGATAGGAGCAGAGA
>JAXHVG010000069.1:0-6850 GCA_034189245.1 Caldifarciminota bacterium | reverse complement strand
CACGAGTCACACGGTCTTTGGCCGGCTATTCACATTTCTTGTATCTTGCAACTTGGATCTTGTATCTGTCTTTGACCATTGACCATTAACCATTAACCATTGACCCGGCTGCAAGCCGGATGAGCGAATTTATTCGCGATTTCTCGTGTCCCGTGTCTCGCGTCTCGTGTCTCTTACCTCTCCTCGCTCCCATTTCCTTCTTCTACTACCCGTTCTACTCGCTCTATTCGCTCTTCTTTACGCATCACGCTTGTCTATCCCCCCGAAATGCATGAATGGCCTTCTTGTCATTTCCATACTGCTTGCCTTCATAATAGACCATTCGCCGAACTGGTCCTTTATCCTGTTGACTGTATTCTCCATTTCCTTATCCTTCATATTATCTTCAAAATCAAGTGACATCTGACTGCTTAATGACCTCAGATTGCTCACAGATATGCCTATAAGACGCACAGGCTTTTCTATGTCTATGCCTCTCAGTATCATAACTGCATAAGAGTGTATATCACCTGCACTGTGAATATACCTGTATATCTTCTTCCTTCTGGTGAATGTATTGAAATCCATATAACGCACTGTCAGTGTAACAGTATTGCCTTCAACATTGTGTTTACGCATCCTCAGGGCCACATGCTCTGCAATAATGGACAGCATGGATGAGAGACGGCGCATTGACACAGTATTCTCCTTCATTGTATGTGTATTGCCTACAGATTTTATATCTGTTGTGGTATTCCAGAGGAAATTGGAGGGATCCTGACCATTGGCAATGGCTTTCAGCACATATGCATATGAGTTAAAGCGTTTCTTGAGGGGATAGAGGGGGAAAGCCTCAATATCTCTTACATAATGTATACCCAGTGAACTCAGAGCAAGTGCGGTTTTGTGCCCTATACCGGGGATATCAGAGACATCCTTGTCCTTGATATATCTGTACCCGTTGTCTATAACAGTAAGACCGTCAGGCTTATGCTCATCAGAGCATATCTTGGCAATGAGTCTATTGGGACCTATGCCCACAGAACATGTTATATGATAGTCATGTCTCACCATATTCCTGATATACCGGGCAAAATCCTCTGCCTGTTCAAGTGATACAGCTTTGACAAAACACTCATCTACTGAATACACCTCTATATGCCTGCAGTAATCCTCAATAGCAGAGAATATCTTCCCGGATATACTGACATATTTATCCATATCGGGCTTTATCATGACAATACCGGGGCAGCGGGCAAATGCCTCTGCAGAGGGCATACCCGAATGTATGCCGTACTCCCTGGCAGGATAGGATGCAGCAGCAACAACTGTTCTCTCACTGCTCCTGCCCCCCACACCGACAGGCCTGCCCTTAAGATAAGGGCGCGAGGCGATTTCAACAGATGCAAAGAATGCATCCATGTCTATATGAAGCCAGAATATACTGTCAGACAACTGTACTCTCCACATCACATATATACCATCGTGAAAATGCCGGAACATAGACAAGATGATAATAGAAATTCCCCGATACTATGGAGAAATGCATATTGACACCGCTCTCCTCTACTGTTTCCCATGAGTAAGTAATATTCTCAACAGATATGCGCCGCTTTTTCCACATAAATGAGAGGGGCTTTATACTGCCATTATGGAATATACTGTACACACTGATAGGCTCATGCATAACCGCCTCAGAAGAATTTGAGATTCCCGACAACAATACCTATTATGCGCATATCATCATTACTGCTCACAATAAGCGGCTGATAATCGGGATTCTCCGGTCTGAGAATAATTCTGTCTGATTGTTTGACAAGGGTTTTCACTGTGCTTTCTCCATTGACAATAGCAACAACAATATCACCGGATTTGGCTTCACTGTTCCTGTCCACAAGCACCATATCGCCGTTTTCAAGACCTGCATTGATCATACTGTCACCATTGATTTTGAGGAAGAAACGCCCGCTCCCTTCTGCCTCCGGTATAATGAACATATTCTCCATATGCTCCTCACTGAGGAGGGGCCTGCCTGCTGATATGACACCAAGTACAGGAATGCGCATGAATTCACTGTTTATCTCAATGGAGCGCGCCCCGCTGCTGCGCCTGATATAACCTTTTTGCTCCAGATTCTTCAGATGCACATGGACAGCCTTTGTGCTTGCATACCCCAGTGATTCGGCTATTTCCCTGATTGAAGGGGGATAGCCCTTCAGTACATGATACTCCTTGACAGTACCAAGCACCCTCTTCTGAGCACTTGTAAGCTCCTCCATAAAACCTCCTATGTAAACATTTGTTTACATTATATAATAAAGAAGAATCCTGTCAAGGGGATTATCGTATTGCGTATTGCGTATTGCGTATTGCGTATTGCGTATTGCGTATTGCGTATTGCGTATTGCGTTATGCGGAAACAGAGAAGGACTGGAATGATTAGAGCGTGTAGAATGTATAGTGAAATAGTGACTTGTGACTGGTATGCTGGTGACTGGTAAATATGCATGTGGGGCAATAAGTGGATTCCTCTGATTTCAGTTCTTTCATGGCTTCTCATCACATTGACTAGCAACAAGCCACCAGTTACCAAGATGTCCTTGCGAGGAGCGAAGCGACGCGGCAATCCCCTTATCCGCCACTGCTCCGTCGTTGCGAGTTCAACCTGCTTGAAAGGCATTCGCGAAGCAATCTCTGTGGCTGCTATTCACAATCTCCACGCATCACACATAACGACTTTTTACCCGGGAGGGTCACTGACACCTCCCCTACGTACATCCTGTTAATCATCCTATCCGTCGTTGTACGTTGTACGTTTTCCGTTGTACGTGAGCAGCCTTGCTGCGATTACTCGTGTCCCGCGTCCCGTGTCTCTTACTTCTCCCCGCTCATATACTAAGCAGATAATCCCTGTACGCGCAATCGGGATACGATGAAGTGAGTTTAATGAACTCGTCCCTGCCTATATAATCCATTCTCATTGCAATCTCTTCAATGCAGCCTATCTTGAGTGACTGCCGTTTCTCTATTGTCTCAATAAAATTACTCGCATCCATCATTGATGCCGGTGTACCTGTATCAAGCCATGCAAATCCCCTGCCTAGTTTTACAACATCCAGCTTGTCTTTTCCCAGATAGATATTATTGACATCAGTGATCTCCAATTCACCCCTGTCTGACGGCTTGAGTGAACGGGCAATATCAACAACACTGCTGTCATATATATAGAATCCAGGCACTGCATAGTGAGATACATGTTCCTTCGGTTTCTCAATTATACTTACGGGTTTTTCACCATCAAACTCAATTACACCGTAACGCTCAGGGTCACTGACATAGTATCCGAATATAGTGGCATTGCCATTACCATTAACTGCATTGCGGAATTTATTGTACTCACCATAGAAAATATTATCACCCAGTATAAGTGCGACATTATCCTCACCAATAAACTCATCGGCTATGATAAATGCCTCGGCAATACCGCGCGGTTCTTTCTGTACCCCGTATTCAATATTGATGCCCAGATGACTGCCGTCTGAGAGAAGTTTACTGTATGAGGGTATGCTCTCACCATTGGATATAATCATAATATCCTTTATGCCTGAGAGCATCAGGGTGGAGAGGGGGTAATATATCAGGGGTTTGTCATAAACCATTATAAGCTGCTTGGAATAGACATTTGTTACAGGGAACATCCTTGTCCCGCTTCCGCCTGCAAGTATTATACCTTTTGTAACTGTCATCTAACTCCTCCCTGAGTAATTATTCTCATAGTATTTCCTGTATGAACCATCCATGCATCTCTCAAGCCATGACGAATTATCCCTGTACCATTTAACAGTATCTTCAATACCTGATGCAAAATCCATACGGGGTTCAAAACCCAGTTCCTCTCTTATCTTTGTATTGTCTATTGCATATCTCCTGTCATGCGCCTTCCTGTCCCTCACATATTCAATAAGGTTACCGGAAGCACCGGTAATATCCAGTATTGTCTCAATGACCTCTATATTGGGTTTTTCATTTTCAGCACCGATATTATACACCTCGCCTTCCCGTCCATTCTCCATAACCATTGCAAGTGCCCTGCAGTGGTCTTTCACATGTATCCAGTCCCTCACATTGAGCCCGTCACCATATAGCGGTATCTTCTCTCCATTCACTGCCTTGTATATCACAAGGGGTATGAATTTCTCGGGGAATTGATACGGACCGTAATTATTAGAGCACCTTGTTATAATACCGGGGAACTTATGGGTCTTGATATAAGACATCACAATAAGGTCTGCTGATGCCTTTGATGCAGCATAGGGTGATGTCGGGTCAAGCGGATTAATCTCTGTAAAAGGCGGCTCATCAGGCTCAAGTGAGCCGTAAACCTCATCTGTTGATACCTGCATATATCTCTTCACATTATTTGCCTCTGCATATTTGATCAAATTGTATGTGCCTGTAATATTCGTTTCTATGAAATCATCAGCATTGAGTATGGACCTGTCAACATGTGACTCTGCAGCAAAATTGATTATGATATCCATATCAAGTTCAGACAGTGCATCTTCTATTTTTGACATGTCAGTAATATCTGTTTTTATGAATGTATATCTCCCGCTCTCTTCAATATCCCTTAGATTCTCCAGATTGCCTGCATATGTGAGTTTATCAAGATTGAAAATATTATAGTCAGTATTGTCCATTATATAATGAATGAAATTACTGCCTATGAATCCCGCTCCGCCTGTTACTAACAAATTCTTCACCATAATAAATAACATTATATTGCCATTTCATATTTAGTCAACAAATTCTTTTCAGGCAAATAGGTCAGATACATAGCATAGACCGGTTATTACAGGCAAAGCGATTACCCCCCCCCCTTTTTGTCAAAAACTCCTCCAAATAACCGGGGTTAGAGTGTGTTTTCGGCAATTTTACAATCTACTGCTATAATTTTACAACTTCCGTAACTTGACAGTCTTTAATTCATTTATTTTGTATCTCTATTTACCAACTCTTTCGGAGAAGAACCGTAATAGATAATCAACAACAACTATTGTTAATTTTGCCTTGACAAGAAATATTGTATATTGTAATATCCGTTTATGGGTAAAGAGATCAAGGAACACTGGGATTCACGAACAGCGTTTATATTGGCTTCCGTAGGCTCAGCTGTAGGACTGGGCAATATATGGAGATTCCCCTACATTGTTTATAAATACGGCGGCGGAGCATTTATTATTCCATTCCTTGTTGCCCTTTTAACAGCAGGCATTCCCCTGCTCATACTGGAATTCACAATGGGACATAAGACAAACAGAGCTGCGCCCGGTTCATTTGCATTCTTTAATAAGAACCTCTCATGGATAGGATGGGCAGCTGTATTTGTCAGCTTGGGAGTTACAATATACTATGCTGCAATAATGGCATGGTCGGGCATATACTTCTTCAAATCATTCTCATTGGGATGGGGACAAAATACAGAGAGTTTTTTCTATAATTCAGTTCTTCAGATCAGTTCAGGCCCCACAGATATAGGCAATTTCCTGCCCATTATTTTTGTAGGCATCATACTCACATGGATATGGATATACTTCAGTATCATCAAGGGAGCCAAGAGTGTGGGTAAAATGGTATATATTACTGTTATACTGCCCTGGATCATACTCATTGTGCTGATAGTAAGGGGCGTCACTTTGCCCGGTGCCATGACAGGCCTTGCATATCTCTTTACACCCAATTTCACAGCACTGACAGACCCGGAGGTGTGGATCAATGCATATTCACAGGTATTCTTCTCCATCAGTATTGGCTTTGGAGTAATGATTGCATATGGTTCATTCCTGCCTAAGAAGGCAGATATTGTAAACTCTGCATTTATTATCGGGCTGGCTGATGCTGCAACAAGCTTGCTTGCATCTATTGCCATATTCTCTGCTCTGGGCTATCTGGCTCTGCAGAGGGGTGTGGAAGTGTGTCATGTGGTAACTTCTGGACCCGGACTGGCATTTATCACATATCCTGAAATTATTAATCTCTTCCCTGTGGGCGCTGCTGTATTGGGAGCACTGTTCTTTGCTATGCTGCTCACATTCGGTATTGATTCAGCATTCTCTCTTGTTGAAGCATTTTCAGCAGCTGCAGTGGAGAAATGGAATATATCCCGAGTTAAGATGAATGCAATACTGGGTATTATAGGTATTGTACTGGGCACAATCTTTGCAACACAGAGCGCATTGTACTGGCTGGACATAGTTGACCATTATCTCTCTGTCTATGGGCTTGTCATTGTGGGCATACTGGAATGTATTGTTGTGGGTTATGTAATCAAACCGGATAATCTGAGACATTATGCCAACGAACAGTCCGATTTTCCCATAGGCAGATGGTGGAATATAATCATCAAATACTTCCTCCCCATTGTCCTTACTGCCATAGTGATCTGGAATATATGGAGTGAGATACAGCATCCGTATGAAGGCTATGCTCGGGGTCCCCTGCTTGTGGGCATAGGTGTGCTGATACTGGCCTTTGTGCTGGGCATATTAATCTCATTGAAGAAAGAGAGGAGTGCATAATGCCTTTTTCTGCATGGTTCATGATGGGTGTCGGATTCCTTATAACCATAGGCGGCATCATTGTCTGTCTTATAATTGCTAATAAGAAAAAGTGATTATCATCCCCCGCATATTACAATATATAATAAAAGCCAATTTTTTTATTATATATCTATTGCTGTTATTCCCACGAAAAGATGTCCCTTTTTTACCATAAAATAAAGCCACATAAAATTATATAGAGATCACCTAAAAAGTCAAGTAATATAAAGAGTTCTTCTTGAGAAGAGCTCTTTTTTCCGTTTTTCAGCTTT
>JAXHVG010000068.1:0-2039 GCA_034189245.1 Caldifarciminota bacterium | reverse complement strand
GGTGTAAACTACAGACAAGCAAAGAGGATAAAGAAGCGATATGAAGAGGAAGGAGTGAGAGGATTGATGAGAAAGGAAGGCAGCGGCAGGAAAGGCTTTTGGGAGTCATTCTATTTATCTGCATCAATATCAGCACCTGTTACATGATTACCGAAATCCGACAGTCCGACTGCAGTCACCAGCCCAACATAACCTTTTCCAATAACACAAATATGTTTTGACATAGCATTCCTCTCTTAAATTATTACTTTTAATAATGTTATCATTCCCAACACTATTATTACTGTACCTATTATCAGTTTCAAATTATATGCTTTCATTTTCTTGACTGTATATGCAGATAATGGTGCAGCCAAAATGGATCCTGCACTGGTGGCAAGAATAAGCGGAAAATAGAACTCTCTCTGAACAATTATATATGTTATCAGCGACACTATACATACAGTTACTTCGGCAATAGTGGTACTCCCCACTGCATTCTTGGCATTTCTGCCGCTTACCAGCTGTCCTCCGGTAATCAGCGGGCCGTATCCACCTCCGGATACTCCTTTGTTAAAGGCACTTATAACTGCTACAATGGACAGACTTGTCCAGTTCAATTTCATCTGATGATTTCTTTTTATCAGAATAATGATACCTATTATGAGAACCATCACACCAACATATATTTTCAGTATGAACGGATCAATATTTACTGCAAAGAAAACAGCAGCCACAGAACCAAATATTCCGAAACCGGAAAGTATCAGAATAATCTTCATATCTGCTGAATGATGTTTAATTTGCACATTACCCATCCTGTGATGCAGATATCCGCCTAAAGTGCCGCCCAATATCTGCCCTATAAGTACTGATTGAACAACAATAATGGGCTCAAATCCCATAAGCAGCATTATAGGGGTTAAAGTAGTGCCGTATCCCATACCTATGGTTGCATCTGCATATTCACAGATAAATGCAATAAATCCCACTAATACCAGTAATTCCAATCCGTTCATAGTATACCATTATCAGTAATTATTTATGAATGTCAATACACATTAAACCCCGTTTTGCATAGCTTGACATAAGACATATTGCCAATATCTGTATTTATGATATATTATAATGTTAATGGTAAATGATAACAGGAGAAATCAATGAAAAAGACCTTACTGTTCATCACAATAATAATTTCAATGGCTTTGAGCGGAGCCAATCTCATACCCAATCCGGACGCGGAGAACTGGACGAGTGACTATGTATGCGAGTCATGGTCCGGTGATTCCTCATCATCATTCTATATTACAAGGGAGAGCGGCACTGTTTTCAATGGTTCTTATTCAATAATGGCAAATGTATTCACCATCGATCAGGATATAACTAACCTTATATCAGATACCTTTGCAGTAGTGCCTGGTGATACATATGCCTTTTCATTCCGTTTCTTTGACAATGATCCTGCAGCCCGAATTGCATATTATTTTGATTATTTTGGTTCAGATCATTCCAACTTAGGAACAGACTGGCCTAATATTTATACTGATGATAGCACAAGCTGGCAGGTTCTTAATGGTGAATATGTAACATCTGATCAGACTTATTATATGGTAGTAGGATTCCGATTCTATGATGTGTCAGCCTCATGGGATGGAGACGCTTACATGTATGTGGACTCGGTTTATTTCGGCAATGAGAGCAGTTCGGGCGGCAATATTGCCCCTTCTGTCTCATCACTCTCGCACATACCCTCAACAGTTACTGTCAGTGACAGTGTAACAGTAAAAGCAACAATAATTGATGAATCCGGCATATCAGCAGATACATGTTTCTATGCAGTGGGTGCAGGTGGTTTATACTCATCTGTTCAGAAGGACTCAGTGAGCAGTAATGACTATTATTATTCCATAGGGAGTTTCTCCCTTAATGACACTGTTTACTATTACGCAAAGGCAGTGGATGATTCATCTGCTTCAACTGTTTCAGACACCAATTCATTCATTGTGTATGATGAGATTACAGGTATAAGTCTCAATGGTTATACCATTTACCAGTATGAC
>JAXHVG010000067.1:0-2727 GCA_034189245.1 Caldifarciminota bacterium | reverse complement strand
GCATCAAAGGGACCTGCCTGAGGTGAATATGACTCAGGGGAAGAATTGTCCGGACTGCTCATCAGATACAAATTGCTCTGATTGATGCTGTTATCATCATTGGTCAGCCAGTTGAATGTAATGTCTCGACCTGATGCAGGCGGATTATCCGATGATATATGCCATTTCTTTGATATTGTCTGAATAGAGACCTCTGTGCCGCTGCCCGACTCCCTTACAATGCTGACAGCACCCAGATCATCTGCTCCTGATGCAATATCCACACCTATATTGCCCATTGCACTTGCCCCTGTTCCAACAGGTTTTGAAGCAGAGACAAATCCGTCAATATGTCCTGAGTCATTCTCACCGGATATCATGGCAGATGAACCGAGCATCAATGTATCAGCACCAGTATTTATGCATGCACTGTCACAGATAATGGAATCATTAACAGTGAGATTGCCAGCAAGATTCAGTGTTGTGTTGTTTGTCAGGAGATCTATGCGGTCAATATTACTTGTCCCTCCATTATCAAATGTACAGTTCTTGTCTATAACAACTGTTTCTGCATATAAGCCGTCCTTCAGATAGACAGTGCCTGAGTCAGCAAGATAATTCATTGCCTCGCTGACAAATCCTTCATCACTGACATTGAGGGATGAATAACTCACATGAAGCCCCATCATATCACTTGCAAATCCCATTGATGCAGTATTGGTGCTGTCATGAAGCCATGGCGAATAATCAATATATCCGGACATATTCCTGAATGAACCCGTCACACCTGCTTCAGTATTTGATTCAAACCAATTGCAGTATGCATTGACAGTATCAATTGCAACATTCCTGTAATTACGCACTGCAAGTCCGCTGCCTGTAAATGAATTATTAAACAGATTGGTTGTATTGGTAGTTGTCTCATAATCCAGATTGACATGAACGGAATTATTGTATATTTTATTGTTAATTATATTGGCAGCTGCATTTTCCCTGTTTCTCAGCATAATGCCGTATGATGAATTATCATGTACACGGCAGCTCATTATCTGCATCAGTCCATTGCCCACAATATTGATGCCACGGTTACCGGAATTTCTGATTATGCAATTTGTAATATTTGCTGTACATTCATCCCTGTTCACATTGAATATATTGATATTGGCATTATCACTCTCATATGTACGCGTCAGCTCTACTGTGGAATTGGTCAGTTCCATGTGCAGGTCACCGGGAGTCGCATTATCCTGCCCGAATTGATAGATGCCCCATCTCTTCGCATATTGAATTGTAACAGAATCAATATTAAACTGTGAATTCTGCGCATAGGAATAATTGGGACCAGTGAAACCCATGTCATCAGCAATAACATTGGATAGATTAATGCCCACTCCAATGGAATTTTTGCTTGTATCCATGCCCATTTCACATCCCCTGATCGTTACAGTATTGCTTGTAGGACAGTCAAAGAGAGAATAGGCGCTTGCCATTTCATCTATTGTATTATGATAATAGTAAATACCCGCATTATCATATATCTCCAGACATGAGATACCATTACAGTATGAATCCGCAACAGAATTGTACTTCTTGATATTATTATATGATACATAGAAATAGGACGAACCGCTGTGCTGATAATTGGTTATGCCCAATCCGGGTTTACTGGGCACCTCCGGTGTGAACCAAGAACCGTCAGTTGTATTATTCGCATTGACCGATATCGTGTTGCTGTCTATCCGGCATGTATCTGCTGATGAGAATGTCCTTGTATAAATACCTGAAAATAAATCCTCCATAACATTGTTCCTTATATCAGCATATATGTCATTCTGAAGCACAACTCCTCTGCCTGTTATGGAGTGATTGGTTGTCATCTGCCATTCACCGGGCTCATTTATTATATTGACAATATAATTGCCTGATATGAGATTGCCGCTCCCTGCTGTGCCGGGACCATCCAGATGAATTCCCTGCTCAAGGAGATCTCTTATGATATTATTCTTCACAGTGAGATTATTGACAGGTGCAGTAAAATCATTGGCAATACCCTTATCCCCTGTTCCATTGTCATTGCCGTCAATTGTAAATCCCGATACAGTGACATTGTCTGCACTGACAGTTATCACATTGACTCCATTTGCAGATCTTGAGACAACTGCCTCTTCTGCTCTATCACCGTCATAACCGATCTTATCCTCATTGGGTCCAAGAAGCCAAATGGATTTGTCCACTGTAAGAGCTTCAGGATAAGCCCCTGGTGCTACCATTATACTGTCGCCTGAAGAGACATTACTGATTGCATAACCTATTGTCCTGTAAGCATCTGTTCCCGGTCCTATTCCGTGTGCCGAGTCATCAGTGCCCAGTGTATCCACATAGAATACAGCAGGGTATAATGCGTATGCAATAATAATCATTATCAACAGCAGGACTGTTTTTTTATTTGATTTTTTCATATTCCCTCCCTTCCGGAATTTAATTATTGTAAAAAGAACGATTTATTTGACTATCTATTTATTAATGCAAAATTCATACCAAAGTTAAGATTATTTTATTGAAGAACTTAGAGATGATGAGAGCCCTGTTGTAATGCAAATATTGCACTTGTCAGACCCAAATGTGCAATTATTTCCACTTTCCCCATTGGTTATTTGTCTAATCTTTCATGAGCTTCTAATCTCTGTTTCCCTTGCATATTTACTGTTTTGATGTAGAATTACTGTATGAACAAGAGACAGTACTCTG
>JAXHVG010000066.1:0-5618 GCA_034189245.1 Caldifarciminota bacterium | reverse complement strand
AATCATTGTTTCTAATAATTATATTACAATTCAATTACAAGTCAATATTAATCTGATAGTATGTTAATCAGTTCACTGTGATCACTTACAATAAAGCCCAGAACATTATCTTTTGTATGGATAATAACAGCGGGTCTTGCATTATAATTACTGAGGAAATGTTTAGAGGATTCTACTGAGACAATGGAGTCAAGTTTAATTTCTATGGACGGCTTCATTATTATTGAGCGGAAGTAGAGTGTATTTGCAGTCAGTCCGATAAATCCCGTGTTTTTGACTTTTGTGTAATATTTCTCAGCACCCCTGTACGAAGCAGGTACCGGTCCCAGGAGTATTTTCCCGTCCATTCTCATCTCTGCTCTCAGTCCCATCAGAACCACTGCTGCTTTTCTTCTATAATAGAAGTAAAACAGAATCAGTATAAGCAATATTATCAGTACAATAAGCACAGCTGTTACCATACAGTTATTATACAATATTAATGCGACGGGTCAATAAGAGCGTTATTCCTCAGAAATAAAGTACTTGAAAGAGATATGTTTCCTCATAAACAATCATGAGGCGAGGACAACTCTCAGAAAGCACCCCTCTCAACCCGTCCACTCCCGCCGGTTCGGTGCTGATGAGAATGTGCGAGCCTCACCGTCAATACATAAATCGCTTTGCTCAATGCTTTTTTATTAAGAAAACAAACAATACATAATAGTTATATTCAGTGACTTTTTCTTATGAGGAAAGACGTAAGAGAATAATAGTGCAGGATGTCAAATATTATTTCTTCATGACGGCTTCCCGGATCAATATCCTGTTTTTGATTAAAACTGTCAATGCACTTGAAATATCATTGAAAATAATCTATTATTCATTTTATGCAAATTTAAGGAGTATCTATGGATAAACATTTTGATTACGTTTCAGCTCAGACAAAATGGAATAAAGTGTGGAGGGAAAAGAAATCCTTTCATTCAGAGCCGGATAATAGAGACCCCTATACAATAGTAATACCGCCCCCCAATGTAACGGATATACTCCATCTGGGACATGCCCTCAATAATACAATACAGGATATACTTATAAGATATCACAGGAATAAGGGATTTAATGCAGAGTGGATACCGGGGACAGATCATGCAGGGATAGCCACACAGGTGGTTGTGGAGAAGAAACTGAGAAAAGAGGGAATGGATAGGAAGGAAATGGGAAAAGAGGCATTCCTCACTGAAATAAGGCAATGGGTTGACAGCAGGAAGAACAGAATACTGCAGCAGCTTGAGGGAATAGGCGCATCATGCGACTGGGACAAGAAAAAATTTACTCTGGATAATGACATGTCAAAGGCAGTTGCCACTGTATTTAAGCTTCTCTATGAAGAGGGGTATATTTACAGGGGGACTTATATTGTCAATTGGTGTCCTGCCTGCCATACAGCACTTTCCGATGAAGAGGTTGAACATGATGAACAGAAAGGCAAATTGTACTATATCAAATATCCTCTCAAGGATTCGGATGAATACATTACTGTAGCGACAACAAGGCCTGAGACAATGCTCGGGGACAGCGGTATTGCAGTCAATCCGCAAGATGAAAAGAACAGAAACATGATAGGTAAAACCGTAATCCTGCCTCTGATGAACAGGGAAATACCTGTTGTAGCTGATGATTTCGTCAATACGGAATTCGGTACCGGATTTGTAAAGGTCACACCTGCTCATGACAGCAATGATTTTGATATGGGTAAAAGGCATGATCTTGAAGAGATTGTAATAATGGACACCAATGGTATTATCAATTCCAATGGCGGTAAATACAAAGGTATGACAAGGGAAGAGGCAAGAGAGAGGATTATGGATGATCTGAAGGAAATGGATCTTGTGGATAAAATTGAGGATTACGAGAATGCAGTAGGTAAATGCTACAGATGTAAAACAATTGTGGAACCCTATCTCTCTGAACAGTGGTTTGTTAAAATGAAAGATCTGGCTAAACCTGCTCTTGATGTATCCGGAAACGGTGATATCAATTTCTATCCCGGCAGGTGGAAGGGTGTCTATGATCACTGGCTTGAGAATATCAGGGACTGGTGTATATCAAGACAATTGTGGTGGGGACACAGAATACCTGTATATTACTGCAATGAATGCTATGAGGAATTTGTCTCAGTAAATGAGCCCAGAGAGTGCCCCCAGTGCGGATCAGAGGATTTCAGACAGGATGAAAATGTTCTTGATACATGGTTCTCATCATGGCTCTGGCCATTTTCCACAATGGGCTGGCCTGAGGAAACAGATGATTACAGGTATTATTATCCCACAGAGGTTATTGTGTCAGCCTCGGAGATTCTGTTCTTCTGGATAGCAAGGATGATTATGGCAGGTCTGCACTTTACGGGCAGACTCCCATTTGAAGATATATACATACACGGCACTGTAAGGGACAAGAATGGTATCAAGATGTCAAAATCACTGGGCAATGGCATAGACCCCCTGGAGATAACAGAGGAATACGGTGCAGATGCTCTGAGATTCTCAATCGTATATATTTCAGGACAGGGTAAGGATCCCAATGTTGCAAGGAATACCTTTGAACTGGGCAGGAATTTTGCCAATAAGATATGGAATGCAGCCCGGTTTATACTTCTCAATGCAGAAGAGACAGAAATCCCCGGAGAACCCGTATTCAAAGATTATTTTGACAAGTGGATTACCGGAAGACTCGCAGCACTTACTGATTCAGTAGAAAACAATATTGCTGCCTACAGATTCTCCGATTATGCTAAAGATGTATATGATTTTTTCTGGCATGATTTCTGTGACTGGTATCTTGAGATCATCAAGATTCAGAACAAAAGCATGGAAACAGCAATCTATGTGCTGGCTAATTTCCTTAAATTATTGAATCCACTGATGCCTTATATTTCAGAAGAGCTCAATGAAATACTGGGCAGTGAACTGATGATACATCAAAAAATAATAACCAGTCCGGTCCGGGGAAACGATGAGAATTTTGAGAATATGGATATGTTCCGTGATCTTGTCTCATCAATAAGGAATATCATATCTGAAACAGGTATCAAGAGAATCAGTGTATATGCCGGTTCCGGAAGGGATCTCCTTGAGAATTACAGGAGAATAATCACAGAACTATCCGGAGCTGAATCACTTGAATTTATTGATTCCAAGCAGGTCAAGGGCATACCGGGCATATTCAGCGGCGGCATGATATTCATTGCAGCTTCAGACATAGACAATATTGAAGACCATATCGGGAAATATGAAGAGGAGAAGGATGAATTGGAAAAACAGCTGAAAAAATTGGAGAAAACACTGTCAAGCAGGGATTTTCTTAATAAGGCGCCTCCTGATGTGATAGAGAGGATGAAAGAGAAGCAAGACAGGTTCACTGAGAAGAAACACCGCATAGAATATATAATCAATTCAATAAGGTGATGATTTGTCTGATACAATAAGAAAAGGCATTAAAATATTTCTCGTAATTACTGTTGTTACTCTCCTCCTGCTTCTCATATTCACTGTATCCGAAGACACCTGGCACTCATTGAAAAAAATGGAGCCGGTGTATTTTATATATGCATTTATCGCACTTGCCATATACTATTATTTTGATGCCTTGAAGATAAAGTTCCTTGCCAAAGCACTGGATCACGACATTCCCGTGATGACGGGTATTGATATAATAATAAGCGGCATTTTCCTTGCTGCAGTGACACCCTTTCAAACAGGCGGTCTCCCTGTTCAGATATTCATATTGAAACAGAAGGATATCCCCTATGGTGAAGGTTCACTCCTCATATTCATGAGGGGCGTTACCGGTTTCTTCTTCTATGCAATTGCATTACCCTTGATATTCGGCTTATACGGCCATGTGTTCTCCAATCTCATAGTGAGGAATCTCGTGCGTTATCTCCTCATTATTTACGGGGGAGGCATAGGTCTCATGATATTTGCCATATTTGCTCCTGACAAGATTATAAGGCTCCTCTATAAAATAGATGTATTCCTCAAGAGGATAAAATTGCTCAAATCGGATAAAGTCATTCAAATAATAAAATGGTTTGAAAGTGAGGTTGAATTATTCCTCTCAGGACTGAAGCTCTTTTTCACAAAGAGGAAGTTATACATAGGACTGTCTCTCTTGCTGACATTCATCTCATTCATATTCTTCTATTCAATAGCATTGATAATTCTCCTGGGTCTGGGGATTAAACCTTCAAATCCCATTGAGATAATCAATCTTCAATTCCTCCATGCATTCCTTGTTATGTTCATGCCGACACCCGGTGCAAGCGGAATATCCGAGACACTCTTTGCAACACTGTTCAGTTCTGTTGTCGGCAAAGAACTCCTGGGTATATACGCGATTCTCTGGAGATTCTTAACATTCTACATAGGAGCAGGCATAGGAGCATTCATAACACTAAAAATAATAAACAGGTCAGGCAAATCCTATGATGAAATAAGGCAAGAGGAAGAACATATTGAGAAACAGGATTAAAAAAGGCATAGTAATATTCTTCCTTGCAACAGTCATAGCGTATGGGATAATCATATTCTTCTTTCTGAGGGATGTGCCCCGCAATATCACATTAAGTCCCAATGTTTTCCTGATTACCGGACTTCTGATTACATTCGCGGCAACACATTACTTCAATATACTGAGGGTTCATCAGCTGGCAAAGATATTCACAGACACATTTGCATTCTCTGACAGCCTGCTCTTTACAATGGGCGGCATATTCCTCGGTCTTATCACACCCTTTCAGTCCGGCGGTATCCCGCTTCAGATATATCTCCTATCCAAACACAATGTAAGCCCGGGTGAATCCACATCATTGCTTTTTATCAGGGGGGTGCAGTCATTTATTGTCTTTGTCATTACAGTTCCCTTTACAATTGTTTTCTTTTCAGGACTTTTCACAGGACAGCTTGTTGCAGGTCTGCTGCGCTATTTCCTCGTTTTCTATCTCACTGTTATAATAGTGATTATTCTGCTCCTTCTTTTCCCTGTATATCTGAAATCCCTTGTTGAAAGAAGATTGAAAGAAGGGAAACTGCGTTCAGTATTGCTTACTGTAATTGGAGAAGCCGCGAATTTCAGGTCAGGGCTGTCAAGATTCTTTACAACAGGAAAGAAACATATGCTGCTGTCAACTCTCTGGACTCTGATTTCACTCTATGCATCCTTCTCAATGGCGTATTTTATTGTACTGATGATGGGCGGGAAGAATAATTTCTTCCTCGCATTCCATATACAGATGCTGCTAACCTTTCTCCTGGCATTTGTTCCGACCCCGGGTTCAAGCGGTTTTGCTGAGGGGGGCGGGGCAGTATTCTATTCACTGCTGATACCCAAAACCTCAATCATTGCATATGTGTTTATATGGAGAACAATTGTTTCCTATATACCAGCATTCCTCGGCATGATCTCAATGATCGCTAAATTCAAGACAATATATAATCTGCCGGGGGAAAACAGTGAAGGGCTTAATGCTGATATAGATATAAAAGACAGCGGGGACAGCAGAGTAGATGCAGATGAAGAACTCACTTGTGAGAACAATGACAGATGAAACATAAAAATGTAAAACGGAGGCATTATGG
>JAXHVG010000065.1:0-2873 GCA_034189245.1 Caldifarciminota bacterium | reverse complement strand
AAGAGGGATGGAGAGTTTGCGTATCTTATTGTTCTTCATAACAATGTATTCAAGGCAATCCCCCGGGTCAGCCCGGTCAAATATCTTATTATAGAGGAAATGCTTATTGTCAATCAATTTACCGTTTACACTAATCAATGTATCATTGATAAGCAGACCGGATTGATATGCATTTGAATAGGGGTCTATCTCGTCCACTATGACATAACCGGATTCCTCATAGTATTCAACATAATCATTGGGCAGATGCAGGATCTCATAAAATCCCTTGATACCCAGCAATATGAATGCTGCAGTGATCAGGATAAAGAAAATACGCAATTTAAGAGACAAAGTGTTCTTTCTCATAAATAAAATTATTATAGATTAAAATTGCAAGCAGCGGTATAATGGCAAACAGCAGTGAAAGGTCTATTGATATGATCTCCTTCATCCCGACTGCAACAGGAAATGAATAAAGCACAAGATAAGGGATGAAACCCACAAATAGAATAAGAACAATGAATGGCATATATTGATGAGTTTTCCTTTTCATTCTCAGATATATGCCGTATATTAAAAAAACCATGCCAGTCAGTATTTCTATTCCCAGAATAAATTGCGTTAATCTTATCACATATTTGAGCTGCTCCATTCGTATATGACTGAAATCACTTGCCCATCGGAGATAATAAATACTCCAGACAATGAATACTGCAGATGATAATAAGAGAGGTATCAGAAGAAGATATTCCCGCCGATTCTTAAAGATTATCTTGATACCGGTGAGAAGAGGAAATGCAGCAGCATATGAACCGGACAGAATGAGGAATATATACAAATACGGTTTTTCAAATGATACATAAGAGTACAAATAAAGTATATTCAGCAGAATGTAGAAGCAGTAAATCCAGAATCCGTATCTGTCTCTGCCCGGGAATGTTATATAGAAGAATACTGAAGAGAGAAGCATTACAATGACAATAAATGCCGAAAAAACAATCTCATGTCTTTTCTTTCTTGTTTCAAGTACAATGGGGACATCCTTGGTGTCACCATTTCTGAGAATTGTAAGTACAGCAATATCTCCTATATCCATATTGTAGATTATACTGCTCTTCATATCATATTTATTCTTAAAGCTCCGGCCATTGACTGCAATAATTGTATCAAGTATATGTATTCCTGATCTGTAGGCCTTGGAATCCACGGGAAGAAAGGAAACAACTGATCCCATGGATTCATTCTCCTCAAATTTTATTTTCATCTCCGGGCAGAACATATAATCATATAATCCTGCAGAGAGCAGTATTACTGCAATAGAAGTGACTATTACAAACAGTATATTATACCTCATTTCACAGTTCAAAACTCATGAATTCTCTGGCTGCATTGATGCTCTGATCAGGATACTTTATCATCTTCTCTTCCAGTATTTTCTTTATATCCTTGTCCTTTCTCATGGGGTCATGATGAGTCAGCACAATGTTTTCTACCCCTGCATCCCTTCCCAGTTCAATTGCCTGACTGCATGTGGAATGCCCCCATCCCTCTTTTTCCTGCATGTCCTCTTCAGTATACTGGGCATCATGTATAAGATAATCGGAACCTTCTGCAAATCTTACAAAATCCTCACGGGGGGTAACCATATCAGTTGGTGAGAATATCTCATTATCTGTCATGAAAACAAATGACCTGTTATCTCTTATGAATTTCATTCCCAGACAGCCATTGGGATGATTGTTTTCTATTGTTTCTACAGAGATATCATCAATACTGAAGACACTGTCTATCTTGCTGTGTTTTATCTTTGATGGAAGTGTCTTGTAATCTGCCGGGAAAAACGGCTGTTTCATCTGCAGACTCATTATGTCCCTGAGATTCTGCTTCCCGAACATCTCTATTTCTATATTCGGGTCAAAGATGGGATTAAAGAACGGTAGTCCCTGAAGATGGTCCCAGTGATAATGAGTAAAGAGAATATAGAGATTCTTGATCTTTTTCTTTTTAACATAGGGACCCACATTAATGATCCCTGTACCTGCATCAATTATAATGAATGTTGAATGTGTCTCAACAGTCAAACAGGTAGTATTGCCGCCATAGTAAATTGTATTGGGTCCCGGTGACGGAACTGAACCCCTGACTCCCCAGAATGTTACAATCATAATTTCCCCAATTTTTGATTACTCTAAAATTTTAATATATTTTCATTTATAGTCAAGTGCTTCGTTATTCCTGTTATTCCCAAAATAAAATGTCACATTTTGAGGTAAAATAATTTCCTTAACACAAGGAGGTTAAAAATGCAGGAAAAAGAGCTGAAATTAACAATGAAAAAACATAACAGACATGAAATCATGGAAAAGGTAATGAACAAGGAAATGAAATTAATAGAAGCAGCAGAACTTATGGGTATATGCTACAGACAAGCAAAGAGGATAAAGAAGCGATATGAAGAGGAAGGAGTGAGAGGATTGATGAGAAAGGAAGGCAGCGGCAGGAAAGGATTTTCAGAGTCATTCAGAAAGAGCATTGTCTATCTGTATAACAAGTACTACAATGGCTCGTGGCATCCCTTTAATATCAGACACTTCCGGGAGAAACTTGATGAAATCCACGGAATAGAGATATCCTATGAAACCACAAGGAATATAATCAATAAGAATACAAATAAGAAACCGAGGCAATAGAGACAAAAACACAGGGCATTATCATTAGTGCGGGCTAAAGTAGAGGTAAGATGGAATCAGAAGAATGATATGCGGATATTATACAAAAACAGGGTGGTTTACTCCGGGAAACTCCCTGATTAGTACATTAAAACTCAAAAACGGAAGGAAGAGCTCTTCTCATTAGGTGATCTCTATATGATTTTATGTGACATTTTTTTA
>JAXHVG010000064.1:0-2118 GCA_034189245.1 Caldifarciminota bacterium | reverse complement strand
GTTCTCCCCTGCAATGAACAGTCAGGAGAAAATTGTATTTACTGTAATGAGAGACGGTCAGACGGATATTGCAGTATATGACATTGAGAGTGAAGAGGAGATAATACTCACTGATGATATATATGATGATATAAATCCCCGGTTCCTTGACAGCCGGACAGTTGTCTTTGCCAGTTCAAGGAATCAAAACAGCACCTGGGATTATGATGAATATAATCTCTTTACAATAGATATAAATACAGGCAAGATAAACAGTCTGACAGACAGGGAACTCGGTTCAATTGAGAATTTCTCATGCATGGGGGATTCTGTTATTGTTTTTGAGACTGCTGCAGGCAATATAAGCAATTTCTATTCATACAGTATAAGGGACTCTTCCGTGAGTCAGTTAACTGATGTAATGACAGGTGTATTCAATCCCAGTGTATCTGCTTCAGGTGATATAATTGCAGGCAGGTATTATGGTGAGAAAGGAATGGATATATTCATGATGACAAATCCTTTCAAGAATGCCGAAAGGATTGTTTCACCTGTCAAAGCGGATGATTATACAAGAATATTCACAAGATATGATTTCAATGATATTGAGTCAGTCAAGCCCCCGCTGCGTTTCTCATTTGACTGGGCTGCCGGTGCCTTTTCCTATTCACCCGGATACGGGTTTCTCGGTCTCATGGATGTTGCAGCCAGCGATATCATGGGCAATAACCGTTTATATATCAATATGGAGCGCCTCTCCACATCCGGAAACGGATATATCACTGCCCAGTACTGGTATATGAAGCAAAGATTCAATATTGCCATGATGTATCTCAACCTTCAGCAGGAGTATATGCTGGACTATTACGCAACGAGGACATACAGGTATCATGGAGGCGGAATACTCTTCTCATGGCCTCTTGACAGATACAACAGGATTGATATTGAATCGGACATCTATGATTATTATGTGTACAATAATTATTATTATAATCCCTATTTTGAACCCTATGTAGATGAATTGTACAGAAGACTGAGAACAGTCAATTCCATTTCATTTGTTCATGATAATATCATCTGGGGATACTATGGACCTGTTAACGGCAATGCTGCGCGTTTTGACATAGGCATTGCACTCAATGCACCCTCATTCTTTCAATACTCGGAGCATTTTGATCCGGATGAATCTTATTACAGATACACATATATTGCTTCTGATATGAGGAAATACTTTGTTCTTACACCAAGAAGCCAGATAGCAGTGAGACTGGCAGGCAACTCAAGTTTCGGGCCTGAATACAATCCCTCGTATATAGGCGGACTGGGTACTGTAAGGGGATATCCCGACTATCAGTACAGGGGCAGTCATGCTTATTTTTCAAATATTGAACTGAGATTTCCGCTGATTGACAGAATACAATTCCCTGTTCCCGGCATATTCTTCGGCAATATCAGGGGAGTCATTTTCACTGATATGGGTTTTGCAAAGGATGATTTGAGCAGACTAAGACTCTTTGCAGAGGATTTTCTGCTTGATGATCTCAAAATCGGATACGGGGCAGGCATAAGGATGGATATATGGTTCGCAATTCTCAAACTGGATGTAGCAAAACACACGGATTTACGCGTAAACTCACCGGATTATTACTGGCATATAGGCTTTGGGGCGGAATTCTAATACTGCTTTACTGTCTCCCTCTCTCTTCAAAAGCAGTAATTCCGCAATTTGAACTCACAGGTGCCGGTAATTATGTGAGGATTAAAACACCCTATGCCCGTATTAATAGAGCGCCCGGCCATCCTGATATTCCTGTTATCCGCCATATATACGCCGGTTCTGTTTCCGCTACTATCAATGTAATATCAACAGACAGTATCTATACAGAATTTGCCCTGCTGCCGATTCCGGAGAAATCACCCAAATCAATGCCGTATGATGAATTGTACAATCCTGACGAGGATATTTATAAAATAAATGAATTACTTATAGACAGGGATTATGCACTATTTGACAATGGAGAGCAAACTGTGCTTGAAATATTCCCCTTTGACTATATACCCTCCAGGAATCTCCTTATTGTCAAGACAATGGATATAACAGTTGAGGTAAATGCTCCTGCAAAGTCTTCAGGTAATGAT
>JAXHVG010000063.1:0-17538 GCA_034189245.1 Caldifarciminota bacterium | reverse complement strand
AGGTGCAAGTGAACAGCAGCCGAGGCATGCGACTTCTTCAACAGTAAACTTCCTGTCTTCTGTTGTACCGTAGGTCTCAAGACCCAGTTCATCAAAGATAAAATCAGCAATGGTGTCTGCACCTATTACATGGCATGCAGTACCCTGACATATCTTGATATTGTTCTTGCCCGGTTTTTCATGTTTGAACTGCGCATAGAATGTTGAAACACCGTAAATGTCGCTTTCTGCATATTCCGTGTGACGGGCAATTTCCTCAACTGATTCATCTGAAATATAACCGAAGGTCTCCTGAATCTCCTGAAGTATGGGGATCAGAGTTCCCTTCCTGCCGCGATATTTCTTGATAATATCCGCAACAGTGACATCCTTTGTACCGCTCATAAGGACTCCTTATTTATAAGTATTACTTAGTATTTTAAAAAAGTACTCATCAAAAAATTCACATTATCACAATTGATTGACTCTGTCAAGAATAGTATTGGGGTGGTTAAAATGATTAAAAATCAGTTATTTTCCCGGAATCTCTTTCTTCTGGCAAGATGGAGTATATCCCTCAGATTCTCCGTGGATTTGGCATTGAGCCACAGTGGTTCAAATGACTCATTCTGTATTATCTGAGCAATGGCTGCAAGTGATTTCAAGTGGAGATTTCTCCTGCTCATTGTACCTGCCAGTGCAAATACAGCGTGGATGATCTGTCCGTCAGGGAATTCTATTCCTTTACTGCTTCTAATTACAATCAGCTCAAATGCATCTTCACCCGGTATTATAATATGGGGTATTGCAACAAAATGATTGATAACAGTACTGGATTCATGTTCCCTGGAACGCAGTTTCTCCAGCACATTGTCACTCTTCAGATGATTGTGACCGGCAATACTCTCTGCAATAATATCAAAGAGTCTTCTGTGCCCCATTCTCTCTTCAATATCCATTATACCGGCTCTGTCAATCAATTCATCAAAGAAATCAGTGCATATATTGTCCCTCGTCATGAGAATTCCCTTGAGTTCATTCTCCAGATTGGTGTATTTGAGCTCCCTGTTTGCTACCCTCTTAACAATATTGAGCAGAGCATAATCACCAGTTGCATGACGCTTGCCGTAAATATAATATACAATAATACCAATAAGAATTGCCCCGAGTGATATTAAGATTATTTTGGGGCCCATGTCAACAATCAGCAGTATAAATGCAGTGATGCTTATAATCTGAATCCATGGATAGAGCGGTGCTTTGAATGACGGCCTGTAATTCTCCAATTTGCTCTCCCTCAAGATAATAATAGAGAGATTGCTCAGTATATAGTTGAGTATCACAATGGTTGAAGCCGCCTTGATAAGCACTTCAAGCTGCAAAAGCATTGATGCTACTATGAATGTGCCTGTGAGCACTATTGATATTACGGGTGTATAAAAACGCTTGTTTACCCTGCTTACTACTTTAGGCAGCAGATTATCCCTTGACAGTGCCAGCGGATAGCGTGATGCTGACAGAATGCCGGCATTGGCTGTAGTGACAAAGGCAAGTAATGATGCAATTGTTATAATGATAAAACCGGGCTGATTCCAGACATTTTTAGCAGCATCTGCTATCGGGGTGAGTGAACCGGAAAGTTCACCCGGATTGAGAACACCTACCGTCACTATGAGAATGAATGTATAGAGAATCATCACAAGGATAACGGAAAAGATAATGCCTCTCGGTATATTGCGCTTGGGGTCTGATACCTCTTCGGATATGCTGGCAACCTTTAAAAGGCCGCCGAATGAAATAAAAACAAATCCCGCTGTTGTGAGCATTGAATTGAACCCATGTTCAAATAGCGATTTGAGTCTGCTGAGATCCATTTCAAAAAATCCCAGTCCGACAAATCCGGCAAGAATAATAACAAGGAATGCAAAGAGAATCACCTGGAATCTCCCTGCTTCCTTTACACCGCTTATATTGAGTATGACAAAGAAGAGGCATATAATTACAGCAGAGAGTCTCACATCAAACTGGAAGAAAACAAATAACAGTTCCGAAATACCGATTATTGCAAAAGCACTCTTGAGAGACAGTGCAAACCAGCTCAACAGACCCGATACTGTGCCGACAAGTGAGCCGAGTGCGCGGTTTATAAAGAAATAATCCCCTCCTGCCTTGGGCATTGCAGTTGCCATCTCCGATATGCTGAGTCCCCCTGACAATGCCAGAAGGCCTGCCAAAAAATATGATATGAATATTGAGGGGCCGGTTCTTGCAAATGCCAGTCCCGGCAGTATGAATATCCCGGAACTTATCATGGCGCCTGTTGATATTGCAATAACATCAATAAGCCGTAATTCCTTCTTCAATTCCATGGAACGATTTTATCACAAATCAGGGTTTTTTCAATAATCTATGTGAAGTAGAAATATAAAAGCCGCCTGGCGGCGGCTTTTATTTATTTAGTCTTCCTGTACAGGTATTTCCCTGTTGCCGTATTCTCTTTCAGCATAATCATAAGTACCGTATCTTGTAAGGAACATTGCACCGAAGGAAAATGTTATTACTGTGTACCACTGAATGGACTTGAGTATGCCTGATAGTGTTGTGAGCCATCCCACATTCGTCCATGCGGCAATATGATAAATAAGCGGCAGAATTGACAGTACTGCAAGGCCTGCAAGGAGATTGAGCGCGTAATGAGCATTCTCTTTATGAAGGAATTCCTTCAGGACATATCTGCCGAACATATGCATTATAATTGATGCACCGACAAATCCGCCGAACAGAACAGCCAGTATGAACAGTGGAATAAACGGAATACCGATGAGACTTACAATAAGCACAATAATTGCAGGCACAATAAGTATCTCAACAAGCAGACCGAAGAGGAATGTCTTGAGCGGTGTACCTGACACAGTATCCTCTATCCTGTGATACTTCTTGTATATCACAATGACAAGGAGAGCGAATATGAATATCAGTATGAATTTTGCAATAGCACCTACGAGTTTCCCTGCAGTAAAGCTTCTCTCATATGGAAAATCAAATTCACCCATCTTCATCAGACCTGTCAGGGGTCCCAGGGATATATTGGTCTTCTGGCCCTCTATCATGACATTGTCATGCACATCAAAAACAGAACCGATTACAACAAAATCCCCCTCAATAATAGTATTGGAATCCAGCTTGCCCCTGGAGCCTATCATGACAACATCCCCCCTCACTCTGCTGTTGATATATACCTGAGCTCCTATTCCGACAACATCACCCGAGACCTCTGCCTCTGCATTGATCTTGCCGCCTATTGATACAAGATCATCGGATTCAAATTCATCCTCATCATTGAGATGCATCTCAATATCAGCAGCAGAATCTGCAGTATTCTCTATTTCAATTTCTGTATCTATTCCGGGACGCTCTCCCTGAACCGGGTCTGTATCTGCATACAGTCCTGCTGAAATAATGAACATGCTTACAATAATAAGCAATACCTTTAAATTTTTCATCTATTACCTCCTTTACTATTTACATATCTGTTTACAAAACCCATTATGAACACTGCCCCTATTATCAGTACACTTATTCCTGAAACAATAAGAGCTGTTCTGGGAACAGGCATATAATTGACAATACTCTGCATATTATCAGCAGTATCAAGCATGAATTTGAATACTGAGTTCATTGATGTGACAAAGAATCTCAGTATATTCATCCTGAAATGATAAATGAGAAATGCAATGGATGATACAGAGTAACTGATAAGCCCCACTGCTGTGTATTTCCACTTCTTGGAAGGACTGATGTCCACATATCTTATTATATTCATTATTGACTCTTTGGATGACTCTATATGGGGCATATTGATAGAGCGTATATCCTCAATAACAGTACCGTACTCTTCAAATGCTCTCCTGAAATTACTGTCTTTCCTGAGCATTTCATTGAGCTCACCGTACTCATTCTCTGTAATCTCGCCGTCATAGTATTTTTCCATCAGTATATATTTTCTATCCATAATTACTCCCCGTAATTATAATTGTTAAAGTATTCCATATTTTCCATTATCTTCCTGAGCCGCTTCTTTGCCCTGAAGACCTTTATCCTTATATGCTTATCCGGTATATCAAGCGACTCGGCAATCTCGGGATTCTTGAATCCCTCATGATACTTCATGTAGAGAATCATCCTGTCTTCCTCACTGAGATGGGACATTGCCTGCTCAATATTGGACTGTTTCTCCTTTTGAACTGCAGTATCCTTTGGTTCATGCGAGTAATTGGCAGCCGGTATGTCATCAATTGAAGCAGAGGGTCCGGACTTCCTTGTATAGTCAATCACATGATTCTTTGCAATTCTTATTAGCCAGTATTTGAATGAATACCGGCTGTCGTATGTCTTGAGTTTCTTATAGCATTTGATAAGCGCCTCCTGACATAGATCCTTGGTGAGATCAGTATCCTGAACCATCTGATAGATTATGGACTGGAGCAGTCTCTCGTATTTTTCAACAATGCGGGCGAATGCTTCCCTGTCGCCATTTAAGATACTCTCTACAATCACTTTATCTTCTGACAATGTGCCTCCGTCTTCTTTTCAATAAATAATACGGCTTTATACTGGAAATGTTACACGAAAAACCCGATTTCTGCAATAATCTTCCAAATCCCGGGGACAGCCCTTTACTTCTATAACCAGAAAGGGGGTTCTCCAAAAGAGTCGGTAAAAAGAGGTATAAGATAAATGAAAGAAGGATTCTCAAAGGACAACAATTAAAACATTAGAGAGTAAATCAGAAAATGACCGAGAATACACCTTAACACCCGGTTATTTATGCAATTACATGACTCATGTCCAAATCCCAGGGACGTCCCTTTACAATTGCAAGATTTTACAAAAATAAGTAATTGTAAGTTATACAATAACTTTAATTAGAAAATATTGAATCATAAGTTAAGTAATAATCTAATATAGAAGTTGCAGATGTAAAGAGACGTCCCCGGGAATTGGAGGGTTGTTTTGACAAAATACGCGTAAAGGAACCAATCTTGAAAACAGATGTGTGATGCATCTTGCTCATCAAATGTGATAATCTTGCAGTGTACACTAAGAAGGTAAATAAAATTTAAAAGGCAATGTGTACAGTAAACATCTCAAGGGAAATCCAACAGCTAAAATGGTGAAGAACCTGTATCATTTGATACAAGCACAGTTATCTGGTTATTTACGTAAAGATTGTAATAAAATTGAGCTGATTGTTGGTTATAGAAGTAAAGGACCGTCCCTGTGATATAGATATCCCTTGACAGGAGAATAATTTCAATTATTATGTTAGCAGTTGCTAACAAGGAGTAATATGCAATTAACAAAGAGGCAGAGAGAGATCATAGAAACATCACTTGACATTATTAATAAAAGCGGCATACAGTCCCTGACAATGCGCAATATTGCCGGCTCAATGGGTGTAACTGACCCCATGATATACAGGCATTTCAGGAATAAGGAACAATTGATAAATATGATGATAAGTTATGTAGGTGAAACGGTTTTGAGTATTATTGAAAATACCAATGCAGATAAAACAGATATGCTCCGGGATGCCTATATAGGATGTCTTGAATTATTTGACCAGAACCCTTCACTCACATCAGTTGTATTCTCAGAAGAGATATTCCGCAATAATGCCAAGCACAGACAAACCATGCTTGATATCATATCCCGCATCAGCAATACCTTGAAAGACCGTATTACCGGACTGCAGAACAATAATCTGCTGAAAGTGGATATACCGGCTGATTATATTGTGCAGCTCTTCATGGCTCATCTGAGAATGGATGTCAGATTGTGGCGGCTGAACAATATGAAATACTCTCTGAAAGACAGGGGCAGCAGCAATCTGTTAAATCTTATGCAAATCATTGTATGAGTATCTGAATGAATAACATTAGGAGGAAAAATGAAACATCTTACTGTACTGACAATAATTCTCTTGTTCTCAATTACACTGTTTTCATTTGAAACAGACGGGATGATACGGAATTATTCGGGAATTTTTATTGAAAACGGGAAAACTGCTATATTTGAGAATACATTGAAGGTCAATCTCAATGACCATTCTCCATTGCATTCAGCTGTTGCAGAGATATTCCTATATCAGAGTCCCGGCATATATGAGTTTAATATGAGGCAATTATACGGGAGCGTCAATTCCGGCAGTTTCACACTAACCGGGGGCAAGTTCCTGGATCAATGGGCATATTCAAGGGAATTATGCATTACGGATATTGTCAGTCCCCTTGACCTCTCTGATTTCCTCATACCCGGATTTGATGAGATAAGAGAAGGTGTTACAATGTTTATGATATCAGCAGGTAACAATGAACACAAAGCTGATATTATTTATGTACCGCAATTTCAATCCAATACTGCACCTGCAGAGGATTCGCCCTGGACTCCGGTGCAGACCAATGATAAAACAATAATAATGCGCCAGGCAGAGGGCATTGAGAATAATTTCAATGATTATGAAGTCTTTGCAAGATACAGATATACCATGTCTTCTCTTGAAACAGGATTTATCGGAGGTTTCAATTTCAATGACTCACCCTATAAAGTCAGGGAAATGTTCCCTGACTCCCTGCTCATTACACCTGTTTTTGAAAGACATATTTCAATAGGCGCCAATACAAGGTACAGAATGCCCGGGAAATCATTATTTGCAGAAGTGCTGTATCAGCATAATATCATGACAGAGTCAAGTCTGCCTGACAGTAATTTCCTTGAGCATGCAAGCAGTATTGATTATGTAGTCGGCTTAAATCACAGTGTAATGGGTTTTAATTATACATTACAGTTCCATCAATCCGTAATGCCTTTTTACAGAGATACATATATGCCGGATCAATTCTATAATTTCGGTATTATTCAAATGAGTAAAAAGGCAGGGAAATTCAAATTTGTTATCAAATCACTCATTGAAATAAATGACAACATCAATGCACTGATTCATCCGCAGATATTCTTCATTCCCGGCAGGAATATTGTAATGAAAGCCGGCTCCTATATATTCACGGGCAGTACGGGCAAATACGGGCAATTCAATAACAATGATTTTGCATATATCAAATTGACATACAATTTCTAAACGGAGGATTATATGTTTGCAGACAAAGTTCCGCCATTTGTTGGCATGGTGTATGCTATTGTCATTATATTTGCAGTTTTTATACTGCTCAAAAGGGATAAATTCACCAAGAAAATCAGATATACAATACTGACAGCAACAAGCATAATAGGATTCTTGATATTCTCGCCAATGCTGCCTCTCCAATTTCAGAATATCCTCATAATGCGGAATTTACCGAAGAATCTGCTCTTTCTCTCCATAGGGGGAATATTTCTGATGATTATTCTAACATATCTTTTCGGCCGATTATTCTGCGGATATGCCTGTCCTATAGGCACACTGCAGGAACTGATGTATAAGATTCCAGGAAGAAAATGGATTGTCCGCAATGAGAAAATTATCAGAATTATTCACTGGACAGTATTGTCCGCTGCATTGATACTCGGTATTGTTTTTAATATATCAGTCCTGGGATATACAGGCACAGCCGAGATATTCAAACTGAATTTCACTTCACCGTTCTTCTATGTTTTTGCTGCTATTCTGATAATCAGTGTATTCTTCTACAGACCCTTCTGCAGATTGATATGCCCTGTGGGTGTATTCTTCTCCATTGCCTCCCGGTTCAGTAAATTCAATATCAGAAGAGACCCCCAATGCAGTAATTGCGGACTATGTGAGGAGGCATGTCCCACCTCCAGCTCATCTGCTGATTCAAAAAAGGATGAATGCTATGCATGCATACTCTGTATGGATAAATGCCCAACAGACAAAATAGACTACAGTTTCAAAAACTCAAAGTCCCGGGGATTATGACACCATTTTTGGGGCTGTTTAATTAAAATTCATTTGTATCCCGCCCTCTGCTTCTTGAAAAAGCAGCAGTACTTTCAAGAGAAAACTGAGGGGCAACAGCCCCCCAGTAGCAAATCAAATTAGAACAGTATAATCTTGCCGGATGATATAGCTGAGCCGCTGTTGACCCTGAAGAAATACAAACCCTCCGGCACATTGCTGCCCCTGCTGTCTGCGCCTGACCATTTTACTGAATTGATGCCCTTGGCAAAGTATGAAGAATAACTCCATACCCTCTGTCCCAGTGTATTAAATATCTCCACTGTCACATTACTGTTGTCATTCATCACAAAGAATATGTCTGTTTCGTCATGAAATACTGCAGGACTGGCATATACATTGAAATCATTGACAGCAATACGCTCATCAATACCCAGATTATTCGCGTATGTATCAAAGTATAGATTGGTCGGTCCCCAGCCTGCATACATAATAGCAGAATTCAGCATAATATTGCCTGCAACAGGCCTGTATGTACCAGTGGCAAGATGATCGTTTATTATCTGTAATTCCCTCACATTAGCGGGAGCGCTTTCATCAATATAGAAAAAAGCCACATTGTGGTTAGATGCTGAGTCAGATTTGAAAGCAAATGTTGCCCAACCATATACAGGATGAGATTCTACTGTACCGTATGATTCTTCATAACCGGATTCCGCTGCTATAACTCCCTCATAGTTACTCGTTGAACAAGCATCTGTTGACAGATAATAACCCCAAGTACTAAAATCATTGAATTGCACTGTAGTCCAGACAATCTCCGGCTGTAGTTTGGAGCATGCTATGTCAATATCGGAGATGTCCTGTCCTGACAGATCAGTGGTAATGGGAACACTGCCTATCCATAAATCACCATAATTGTATGTTCTTTTGCAGCGTATATTCTTTACACCGGCAGTCAGCCTGTTTTCTATAAATGCTATATAGCCGTATCCGCCTGTTCCTGCTGAAATTCTGGGTTCCGCTCCGGCAAATGCATTATCAAACAAATTGGTATGATTGGTCCAGGTATTGCTGTCCTCATGGCATGTAACACCGCAAATATCCCAGTATCCCGATGCATCATACACAGTATATGTAAGATAGTAATAGCCGTCAGAGTAATCTATATCATAATCTATGACAGTGTCAGCTGCCGTTGTCGGATATTCCCAAATACTCGCCATCAATGTAGTGTCAGTGAATTCTCTCATGCGGATTACTCTCTCGCCCGTTGTTTCTATATTAAGAGAAACACAAGCCACCTTACCAGCATCAGTGATAATGATTTCCGGGTCAGAAATATCACCATTTTCATTCAACTGTATACCTCCTATCTTAGTCCATGTTAATCCATTATCAGCTGATTTGTAGAGAAAACAGGTGTCAGATGTGGAATTATGACTTGTATTTTGATATGCATAGATAGAGCCTGAATTGTAATCAGTGGCAAAATCCATACCGCCTATATTCTGATTTGTAATCAGTATATCATCACCCCATTTGTGCTGCGGAGGAGCTGATAATTCAGGTGTTATTTCATTGTAAAGCCCTTCCGGGACATCTTGTGCAAACACTGCTATGAGCATGCACATCATTAGGATTACAGAAAAGAGTAATTTCTTCATAGTACCTCCAATTATTTAAACTATCTAAATTATAATAGTTAGATATCTATTGTCAATAAGATTTCATTAATTACAAATGAAAACTGCTTGAAAGAGGTATTGGGGAAATGCCTCTTACTTAAATAAAACCAACAATAAAAAAAGGATTATTGTTATTTCTTACAGGAAGGGACATTCTTTTGGGAATTACAATGCATCGCACGCTCCTTGGCCAGCTATTCTCATTGACTATCAACCATCCACCCGGCTCCAGCCGGTCTTTCTTTTCCGTCGTTGTACGTTGTACGTGAGGGAACTTGTTCCCGATTTCTTGAAACTTGGATCTTGAAATTGTCTTTGACCATCAACCATCCACCATCAACCCGGTCATTACGAGTTCTGCAATCCTGCTACGCATCCGCGAAGTAATCTCTATATCCGCTATTCACTCCGTCATTTTCCCTTTTCCGTGAGCAGCTGTGCTGCGATTTCTTGAATCTTGAAAATGTCTTTGACCATCAACCATAAACCATTGACCATTGACCTCGGTTACCAGCAACAAGCCACCAGTCACTTATATCCTATTCGTTCTACGCGTTCTACACGCTCTACTCGGTCTCGTATTCACACGTATCACACGTGTCACACGTATCACACGATATTGTCTCTTACCTCTCCCCATCAAAATTGAATAGTCACATACACCCCCACAATTGAAGAAGGAACATATATATTATCCGATATAATTATATGATAATAATATTTAGTTCCCCATGTATAATTCTTCATCTGCCTGTTAAATCCAACGCCGAGGGTGAATCCGGGATAGTATTCAAAAACATCTCCTGTGATTCTATGCCATGCTCTGGGAGAAAGATAAATTGTTCTGAATGTATTGTCGTCCTTGAATATCCCGAAATCCTCATATATGTTTATTTTCCCGCTTATAAATAATGTCAAAAACTGATTATGGGGGCTGATAGAATCATAATAGTTAATATAAGCATAACTGTAACCTGCCCCGAATCCTACTTCAAATATATCATTTAACCTGTTATATATGTCTGCTTCAATACCCCCTGAATAACTTGATCTCGCTGTGTATAATTCCCTTAATGAATTAAAACCTGCTGATATGTCAACTCCAATATTCCCTGCTGAAATCATTAAACTGATACTGAATAAACATAAAGCAATAAGAATCTTTCTCATCTCACTCCTTGAATAATATTCATCCTATTTTTGATACTTAATTATTTTACTAATCCACCCCCAACAGTCAAGAAGATTCCTTGCTTGACCCGAATCTTTTCCGGGCGGTTTCCCCTCCGCCCTTACAATCAATCCCTGTAACCTGAAAACCTGTAACTCTTTTTTACCAGTCACCAGCAACAAGCCACAAGTCACTAGAATCCTACCCGTTCTACTCGCTCTCAGATACGCATCACGCATCACGCAACACGTCTTACGACACCGTCCTTGCGAGGAGCGAAGCGGCGCGGCAATCTCTGGTCAGCCTTCAGCCGACAGATACTCCGGTCTCCGTCGTTGCGAGTTCAGCCTGCTTGAAAGACATTCGCGAAGCAATCTCTATGGCCAGCTATTCACAACCCCGGACTCCTCGCTTGGCATTCAGACTCGCGTCTCGCGTCTCGTGTCCCGTGACTCTTACTTCTCACTTGCTCTTAGAATCAATCCATGTAACATGCAACATGAAAACCTGGAATTGAGAACATATCAAAATCTACCATTTTCAATCATCATCCTTAATCCAGATTCCAAATTATTCTTCATAAATTCCTCAGTATACTGCTTTCCTATGCCTGATAATCTACCTATCACCTGTTCCAATGATATTGCATTTTCTTGCATATTTAAATAACCCAAGAGTTTATATGCTGCAGCATCCCCTGCACAAAATTTATACTCCGGATTGTCATGGATATAATAAATTGCCTCTTCCTCTCCCCTATGAATATCATATCTTTTCTTGAATAATTCTACATTATCGTGGATATCTGCTTTTAACATATCCTCAACATCTATTCCCTTTACTATCAATTTCTTTGACTTTTTGTATTTTCCCAGATTGATTTGTTTTTTAACACCCGTTTTATTATCTATGTAGAATTTGCACTCTGAATAAATTGTTTCTGTCATATAAACTGTACAAACACTAAACAATGATTTCAGTTTTTTAAGACCTGCTAAATAGATTATAATATTTGCATCAAAGATGACCCATTTCATATTACTTGATTAAAGGCAGACCACGGGGAGTAGTTGAATCAGCAATTAAATGCGAAGAATAACCGGCAAGTGTCCAAATCTTTTTATGTTCTTTTCTATTCATACTATTAACTCCTTTTCTTTCAGATAATAATCTATTTCAGCAATATTTTTATTTAAATAACTTGCTAACTTCATTTTTGATATTCTATCTTCTATGTACGCTTTATAAACCAGCATTAAATATTCATTTGGATATTCATCATCTGTAATATGCTGGACTGAATCAATGGCCTTTTTCCAATATTCAATCTTGAGCAAAGAATTTTTGAATTCCTTTTTTTGCTTTTTATCAATTAAATATAAAAAATCAAGACGATTTATGATTGCATCTGTTGATACCTTGAAATTGATTGCGTTTTCTATGATAAATCTCCTGTCAATTTTATTATCACCTGACTGATATTCAGCAGCTTTATTCCGTAATACAGATGATGGCATGAGTAAGGATGCAGCAAAAGCATTAGCATACTTTTCCACCTGGTCATTATCTGTGAGATTATTGTTCTCTGAAGAGAAATCAAAATATCTCCATGTTAATATATGAAACAATTCATGCGCAATATCAAAATACTGCCTCCAGGGTGCGCTTCCCTTGTTCAACAAAATCCCTGCACCATTTTCATTCACTAAGGAGGCAGCAGATCCGTAATCTTTCAAATCAAAGGAGAATATCAGTATGCCCTGTTCTTTTATTATTTTTATAAGGGAATCTGCGGGATATTTTCCAAGGGAATTATTATTTCTGAAATCGCTGGCTAATTTCCCTGCAAATTCATATTTACTTCTATTCAATAAGTTCCTGTATTGTGACTTCAATTCTTCAACTGATGGAGGAACATATGGAGTATATTCCTCATTAAGGAATTCCTTCAAATGAGAATAATTCTTCAGATAATTGCGCAGTTTATTAGAGAGAATATTACATTCCTTTTCATTTTTCTTCTCACGCCAAAGAACCGGCACCGCCTCTTTGCGTGCATTGAAGAAATAATCCATTGAAAGATTCAGGGCTTTTGCTATTCTGCTTATATCAGATATCTTGATATTCCTTTGGCCATTTTCCATATTGAGTATTGTTTGATAATTGTTGTATCCTGCTTTCTCTGCCAGTTCTTTTTGTGTTAATTCTGCCATTTCACGCTCATTTCTTATTCTTTCTCCTATATTTATCAATCTTCCTCCTGTTTTACAATAGATTATAACTTATTCTTATATTTTGTCAAGTATTTTTATTTTTATATAAGATTATTGAATGCTTTACTCATACTTTTAAGGGCAGCAAGGGTAATCTTATGGGTAGTTTTAAGGGTAGTTTTAAGGGTAGCATTCTGGTTAAAATCATTGTGACTTATCTATAATATCTTAATGGGTAGAATCAATCATTTTCGCAGTATTCCTTAATAAACTCTTCTATCCTTTCTTTATCCTCATTTTCCTTATTGCCCTTGAAATATATCTCAATGAAGTGAACTTGTTTCTTTTCAGGAAAATATGCGTAGATTATTCTTATACCTGAATTCTTTCCCCTTCCTTTTAGTGCCTTGCATGCAAACTTCTTTATCTTGTAGATTTCACAATGATAACTTTTGAAACCGGGAATTCGGAAACATGAGTTATTGTTGATATTTTGGATATGAAACATTTCTATGGCGAATCTTTTAACATTTTCAAGATCAGTGTCCAGTGTCTTATATTTCTTCTTGAGTTTTTTGAATTCTTTTTTGAATTTTCTTATCTGAAAATACTCAATCACCATATTCCCTTACTGAGGTTTCCTTTGTTCTGTAGAACACTGCTTCATACTCAATGCGTCCCTTTTCCGCTGCACCTATCCACGGTACATCCCTGTGTGACAGTTCAGAGAGTTCCGATGCATTCTTATCGGACAATCTGTTGAGTTCTTCATTGATATGCTCTATTTCTCTGGCATTACCCAGTTGTATTAAATCCGGCTCTTTAACAGCAATATACTTCTTCTGGTCATATTTGAAATATTTGGATTTTATCCTATCCAACTGCCCGTCCTCTATCATCTGTTCAATGACTTTCTTGAATTCAACAGGAGTGGGACCATGATGATTCTTGATATAGGTAAGGCCCATCAACTGCTCTTCGTATTTCTCATAATAATCCATATCTATGAAATAGAGCAGTTTATAGAGTACTGTTTCCCCCACATTGGGCTTACCACCCACTTTATTCAATATATAGAGGAGTACCTGCTTGAATTTCTCTATATTCTTCTGCGGCACATCTATTCTCATATCATTCTGCTTCTTGCCCTTGTCTTTTTTTGATGCATTGATATTAACATCATATTTTTCTATATCGCCATAGAGGAATGTTTCAGGCAGCACATCATACATATCGGCAAGCTTCTTTGCCTGCTCTATTGTGAGTGATTTCTTTCCTTTCTCCATATCACTGTAGAGCGGTCTGGATATACTGAGATACTTGCTGATTTCCTCTTGTGAATAATTATTTTTCTTCCTTAATTGCTTCAAAACATCTCCAGCCATTGCTTCCTCCTGTTTACTATAATATATCATTGTAAATAAATTTGTCAATAGTTTTGTTAATTATTTTTACGGAAGAGAAGAACGTGTAGAACGGATAGTAGAAGAAGGTAAAAGGTAAAAGGTAAAAGGTAAAAGAAGGATTGGCCGGAGCCGGGTTGAGAAAGAAGTAGCTGGTGGCTTGTTGCTGGTGGCTGGTGAAAAGAGTTCCAAGATACAAGACTCAAGAAATCGGAATGAATAGCGGATAAGGAGATTGCTTCTCTTCAACCGCAATGACTGGTTTTTTGTAAAAGTGATTTAGGCTGCGCCTCAAGTGCCTGGTTGACATTATTACAGTAGTGTAAAGGTGCCAGGTTGACATTTTTACATTTTTAAGCCCCTAAATTCATTAAATCCTATAATAACAGGACTTAATAATCCATATTTTTCTTGTGCCGGGTTGACATTTTTACAGTAGTGTAAAAGTGCCAGGTTGACATTTTTACATTTTTGAGGGGTTTTGTAAACCCACAAACAAGTTTGCTCACGTACAACGGAAAACGTACAATGTACAACGACAGATAAGAAGAACGGAAAATGGGAAACGTACCACACAAGACGATGAGTTCGTAGGGGTTCAACAATTTGAACCCTAATTAAGGATACAAGAAATGTGAATAGCCGGCCAAAGACCGTGTGATTCGTGTGTTACGTGTGACTCGTGTGATACGAGAATGTGAATAGAAACCAAGAATGATCGGATAACGGGAAACGGTAAAGGACAGAAAGGATGAATGCGGATAAGGGGATTGCCGCGTCGCTCCGCTCCTCGCAAGGACATCTTGGTGGCTGACTCGCGTCCCGTGTCCCGTGTCTCGAGTCTCTTGCTTCTCCCCGCTTATACATCAATCCCTGTAACCTGTAACTCCTTCATTCTTCTATTTCATATTTTATTTTTAATTTATTAAGTTCAGTGCGGTAAGATATTTGCCCATCATGCTGTAAACGCCCGACAATAATGCCGGGAGCAATATCTATTTTTTCAGCGAAATCCAATACATTCTGCTTACTGAAATCTTCAGCATTGATAAATTTTCTGTATTCTGTATTGGGAATTAATGCTTTTGCAGCAAACTTATCGGCTCTTTTTTCATAATCATCCTCATGATCATCATAGTCAACAATGATAGAATTCTTCTTGGGATATAAAATATGATATATCTCATGCATTAATGTGAACCAGAATTGATCATTTGTCTTGTATCTCAGACTCATAGTAATAAACGGTTTATCCGGTTTTAACCATTTAACTACCCCATACACAGGAGATTTCATTAAACCTGGCACATAGGAAATAGCAATACCACACCGAGATAACATATCAGCGAGTTCACTCTTAACTTCATCAAATTCCATATCCGTCATACTGCGCATTAAAGGTATTACCTTTTTCAATTTCTTCTTGTCATAAGAAGCAGTATCCGTGTTTTGAGCATCTATCTCGCCCTTTCTCAACCATGAAATTACAGCGTATTCATTTTTGCTCACCGCTTCACTCTGTCTGTAGAATGCATATACTTCGCTGACATCTTCCAGAGAATCAACTCCGAGAAATTGTTTAAGATGATGAACATATTCAAGTTTGCTTTTTGCCTTTTCTATCCAGCCTCTCTTAACCATCTCTTTATACGGTATTTTGCTGAGTAATCCGATTTCTTTTCTCTGTTTCTCTTTCGCCTTTTCCTCTGCCAGATGAATCCTGTAACTGCTTTCCAATTTCAGAATGAAATCTGCATCCATGCCGAGGACATTTTCAAACTTCAATGCTGTTTCAGATGTAATAGCAGATTTACCATTGAGTATTTCATTGATATTCTCTTTTGCCATACCCATCCGTTTTGCCAGTTCTGCCTGACTCATACCAAGAACTTCAAGGTTCTCCTTTATACTGTCTCCCGGGGGAGCTACCCAATCCGGTCTGTATCCTTTTAAACTATCTTTAGTCATGATAATCCTCTATTTTTATAATCTCTATTTTGGTTATTTTATTCATATTAGTATTTCCATTTATTATATACTCATCTTCATCCATATCCGGTCTTGTAATGATTCTCCATTTACCCTTGATTACTATGGAGAGGTCCTTCTTTCTCTTACCTTTCAGGAAATGGGGATTTGAAGCAGGCATATTCCTCTTTAATGCTCCGACTGATTCCGCCTGTTTAATTTCATTCATCCGCTGCATCAGTTTATTAGCCACATCATCTCCATATTTCTTTGTTGCTAAAGAACGTTTCTCCGTTAATCTCTTCACTTTCTTCTTTCTATATATAATATACATATTTCATTTTTTGTCAATACCATTAACCTAATAGATTAATAATTTTAATTGTTTTATCATCCCTGTCCCTCAATTAATCCATGCAACATGCAAACCTGGAACTTGTAACTGTTCTAACCATTCTCCCTCCGGGAAGTAACATCTGTTATTCATATTACATTTGATTATACAATTTTCCAAATTAAAATCAAGGATTTCAGCCGGGTCAATGGTTTATGGTGGATAGTTGATGGCCAAATACAGTTACAAGTTTGCAAGTTACAGGTTACAAGTGATGTGATGAGCCCGCCATGGAAGACCGTATAACGGAAAAGGGGAAACGGAAAATGACGGAAAGATTGTGAATAGCTGGCCATAGAGATTGCTTCGCGAATGCTTTGCAAAAGAGACGAACTCGCAACGACATTAAAGAGGGTAAAAGAAGAATAAAGAGTTGCAGGTTACAGGTTTTCAGGTTCCAAGGATTATTGTAAGGGCGGAACGGAAACCACCCGGCTATGAGCGTGAGCGTGTAGTAGAAGAGGGTAAAAGATTCAAGGTAAAAGGTAAAAGAAGACCGTGTGATACGTGTGAAAATAAGAGCGTATAGAGCGTGTAGAACGCGTAGAACGGATAGTAGAAGAAGGGAAAAGGGAAAAGGGAAAAGAAAGACCGGAGTCTGCTTTCGGCCGTCGGCTGCCGGCTTTCGGCTTTGTGAAAAGCCCATCATGCGAACACCAGGAAACGCAAGACGCATTACGATTCACCGTCTTTCCTCATAAGAAAAAGTCACTGAATATAACTATTATGTATTGTTTGTTTTCTTAATAAAAAAGCATTGAGCAAAGCGGTTGATGTAATGACGGTGAGGCTCACACATTCTCATCA
>JAXHVG010000062.1:0-2585 GCA_034189245.1 Caldifarciminota bacterium | reverse complement strand
AACAGTAATCCGATAGGATTACACCCCAGGGGGTTCTCAATGCACAGTACTCACAACAATGCAAGGAGCATTGCCAGGCAAAGCCTTCAGTCCTCTCGGGTACTTTCGTGTGACTCGTGTGATTCGTAAAGAAGATAAAAGATCAAAGGTAAAAGGTAAAAGAAAAATAAAGAAGCAGGGAGAAGTAAGAGTCACGGGACTCGGGACCCGGGACACGAGTCTGAATGCCAAGCGAGGAGATGCGATTGTAAATAGCAGGCCACAGAGATACTTTCGCGAATCATAGCAAGAATGCTGAACTCGGCATGACAACTGGATGAGGGCTAATGGCTTGCGGCTGGAAGCCGGGTCAATAGTGGATAGTTAATGGTCAAAGAACAGATTCAAGATACAAGATTCAAGTTACAAGAAATGTGCATTGCAGGCCATGGAAGATCGTGTGATTCGTAAAGAAGGTAAAAGGTAAAAGGTAAAAGAAAAATAAAGAAGCAAGGAGAAGTAAGAGTCACGGGACTCGGGACCCGGGACACGAGTCTGAATGCCAAGTGAGGAGATGCGATTGTGAATAGCAGGCCGCAGAGATCCCTTCGCAAATGCATATCAAGTCAGCAGAACTCGGGATGACCGGATTTTTTTGCAAGAGGATTTGGGTTCCTCTCAATTGCAGGTTGACGTTTTTACATTTCTTAATGATTTTATCAATAGCTCCAGTTAAATGTAGCGCCTATTCCTGCATTGATATATTTTGTGATATTCTTGTCAGCTGCTTCGGCATTGGATAGGAAGAATGAGGGGAAATTCATCCCGAGCATTTGATCTTCTTCATGTGTTTGATAGCTTACATAAAAATATGGAATTATGCCTCTCTTCTTGCCCTTCTTGCCCTGCTCCATTGCTATCTTTAAATATATTGAGTTTATTGATTTGCCGCCGCTTCCGCTTGGATATGAGCCAAGTATTGAATTTTCATTTATGCCCAAGGTTACTGATAATGGTGAATGGAAATATGTGAGAGACATCCTGTAATGCGGTAAGATTAAAGAGGAAGTGCCGATGCCTATGTCAAGTATAATGCACTGACAATTATAATATGGAGTATATGTCGGAGTTTTCAGATGGAATCCTTTTCTTCCGCTGAACATAAAATATCCGGGAAACCCGAATGTGCCAAATTCAAAACCAAAATCAAAATTATTCGGTCCACCTGCCCTGCCATATGCTGTGAAATGAGGGAAGGATTTGTTATTACTTAAATCAGTAATCGGCGACCATAAGCCCCCCCCTATACCTATGCCTATATACTGTTCATTATTTTCACAAATTCTGGTCGGATAAAGATTAAGAGGCAGACAGCCTGAAATCAGTAATATTAGAAATAGAATTATGATAGTCAAGATTTTAGAAACCATTCTCATCTATAATCTCCTTTCTCAATATATCCATAATACCTACATGCATTATTGTGTCAATCTATTTACAATACCTGCGTATTTCATATCTTGAGCAGTTTTGCATTGATTGCTACAATTACAGTGCTCAGTGACATCAATGCTGCTCCCAGTGCAGGGGAAATCATTATACCCTGATTATACAGCACTCCTGCTGCAAGTGGTATTGCGATAACATTGTATCCTGTTGCCCAGAACAAATTCTGAATCATCTTGGAATATGTCTTCTTACCGAATGTTATCATCTTCAAAATATCATCGGGATTACTCTCTGTAAGCAGTATGTCTGCAGTTTCAGCTGCAATATCCGTGCCTGTTCCTACTGCAATACCGATATCAGCTCTGGCAAGAGCAGGCGCATCATTTATGCCATCCCCTGTCATTGCAACAAATTCACCCTCATCCTGCAGTTTCCTTATCTCCTTTTCCTTTTCATCAGGCAGCACACCTGCTTTAAAGTCATCAAGCCCCAATTCCTCTGCAACTCTACTGGCTGTCTCTTCATTATCACCTGTAAGCATTATGCATTTAATGCCTGCTTCCTGCAGTTTTGCAACAGCACTGTACGATTCCTCCCTTATTTCATCCTCCAGCGCAATTGTGCCGATATGCTTACTGTTTTTGATAACAATAATTATTGTCTTGCCGTCAGCATTATCTATATGCTTAATTTCAATATCTCTTTCTTCTGCTTCTGACGGTGAAAAGAGTTGTATCTGCTCTCCTCCTATCTCGCCCTCTATGCCCTTGCCTTTCTCAATATTGATATTCCCCGCATCCTTCAATTTCACATCTTCTTCTTCCGCTTTCTTGAGTATTGCTTTGCCTATCGGATGCTCTGAACTCTGTTCAATTGATGCAGCCAAAGACAGTATCTCTTCATTGCTGATATTATCATCATGTGACTCAATAATACTCACACCGAACTCACCCTCTGTCAGTGTACCTGTCTTGTCAAAAACAATAACGGTTATCTTTCCTGCACTCTCAAATGCAGTCCTGTTTCTTATAAGCAGCCCATTCTGAGCAGATATTGAAGTGGATACTGCTGTGACAAGAGGAATTGCGAGCCCCAGTGCATGGGGACATGTTATAACCATAACAGTTGCAAGGCGTTCAATTGCAAAAGCTGCTTCC
>JAXHVG010000061.1:0-10634 GCA_034189245.1 Caldifarciminota bacterium | reverse complement strand
CCCCGCAATGTATCAATGCATCCACATCCCGGCTTTTGTATTTGTCAACAAGCTTACGGATCAACTTCTCATTATCATGTGTATCGGAGATTACGAGTATCATTTCACTATTCCGTAAATTATTGTTAATATGCCCAGGGGAAAGAGGTAATAGGCAAATCTGTAGAATTTCTCTGATTCAAGCAATTTATACAGTACTAAGATAGCAATATAACTGGCTATAAGAGAAGAGACAATACCGGTAATAATATAAAATTCAAATTGCATGGAGACCTCTCTCAGTTCCATTATAAATGACCCCAGTATCAAGGGCATTGCCATAAAGAAAGAGAAATCAGCTGCTTGCTTCCTTGAGACACCTGATAATATACCTGAGGATATTGTAATGCCTGACCGGGAAATACCGGGAAGAAGCGCAAATACCTGCATTAAGCCAATAATCACAGCAGATTTTATGCGTATCTTTCCTGACCGCCTGCTGACAAATTTCGTTATAAGGATTATGCCGCCTGTTAAAAGAAACATAATGCCTGTAAAGAGAACACTGGTAAATGCATTCTCTATATGTTCTTTCAGGAATAATCCGGCTAATACAGCAGGTATCATGCCGATTATTACCAGACCCATAAAACGTAGATTTGTCTTGTTTTCTCTTCTCTCTTTTATCTCATTGTATCCGCCGCCAATTAATCCCAATATTCTTGCTCTGAAATAGATAATCAGTGCAAGAAGTGAACCAAAATGCATTGATATCTCCATAAAGAGATTATCTGTCTTGATTTGAAGGAGTTCCCTGAAAAGCACAAGATGCCCGGAACTGGAAACAGGAAGAAATTCCGTGAGTCCCTGTATGATACCGAGCAATAATGATTTGACTATCAATTAATCCCCATTATTACAGCCAATAGGCCTATTATCATATCATATTTAAGATAATTATTAACAAATCTCTTTGTCTTTATATCGTCAAAGAGGAAAAACATACTAAGCAGAATAATAATAACAATATCAACACCGAATACAACAATAAAGAAATACCACTTATTGTACATGCCGATAAAATACGGGATGAAACTTACGATGATCAGTATGAGAAAGTTTACAGATGCAATAAGCATTGTCTTTCCCTTGCCTATGAGAATAGGCAGGGTTTTCATGCCTGCCTCTCTGTCACCTTCAATATCCTCAATGTCCTTTGTTATTTCCCTGCCGAATGTCATGAGGAATGCAAATACAGCAGGGAAAATGCCGGCTGCAATATTTTCTGCAATCAATGCTCCATATATAAAGAGAAGTCCGCTCAATGAAGCTATTGTAAGATTGCCAATGACAGGCATACGCTTGAATTTCCATGAGTATAAGAAAAGCAGCACTGATGCTGAAAATGCAATAAGCAATGTCGTGAGGTTTATAAAAACAGAGAACACTATTCCCAAGAGAAGCATTGAAACCGCCATGATGAATATTACCCTGAGATTAAATACTGATGATATGAGTGGCCTCTGCGGTTTATTTATGCGGTCTGTTTCAATATCAAAATAATCATTTATTATATTCCCTCCGGAAGAGAGGAAAAACACAGTCAAAATGGAGAACATCAGTTTATCTGTTTCAAATCCCCTATTGCCTATATATATTGCCACCATTAGGGATAATATGGATATCAGTGAATTGTTCAGCCGTATAAGATAAATGAATGCTATTATCTTATTCTGACTGCTTGGTATTGTCCGTTCCGTCTGATTTCTTTTCTGGTGATTTTGATTCATTGAATATTTCCTTGATTGAACCTAGTGAAGAGAGGATACCTGTTGCCTCATAAGGTATGAATATCTTTGATGATTTGCCGTCTGCCAGTTTTTCCAATGTCTCCAGATATTTTATTGCAATGACATCCTCGGTTGCACGGCCTTCATGTATTGCATTGAATACCAGATCAATAGCTTTACCCTGGCCCTCTGCTCTGAGAATATCCGCCTGCTTATCTCCTTCAGCACTCTTGATTGCTGATTCTCTTTCCCCTTCTGCCCTCAGTATTCTGGATTGCTTATCTCCTTCAGCAAGCAGAATAATAGAGCGCTTCTCTCTCTCTGCCTTCATCTGTTTTGTCATTGCCTCTTGAATACCCTGAGGAGGATTGATGTTTTTGAGCTCAACCCTGTTGACTTTCACACCCCATTTGTCTGTTGCCTCATCAAGTATTATCTGCAGTTCGGAGTTTATTTTTGTTCTTGAAATAAGTGTTTCATCCAGAGTCAAATCACCTATTACATTTCTGAGTGTTGTAATTGTCAATTTTTCAATTGCAACTATAAGATCATTGATCTCATAAACAGATTTTTTGGGGTCAACTATCTGGAAATAAATTACAGAATCAATCTGCATTGTCACATTATCCTCTGTAATTACAGGCTGCGGATCAAAATCCAGCACCTGTTCTCTCAGATCAATCTTCGGATACATTCTGTGTTTCATTGTAATGGGTCTAATCCTGTCCATAACAGGAAAAATGATATGGATTCCACTGTCCAGGACCTTATGGAATCTACCCAGGCGTTCCACTACTGCATTCTCTGCCTGTCTGACAATTATTATGCCTTTGAGAGCAACAATGAGAACAAAGACAATGAAGACAATGAGGAATATTATCATTATACCTCCCGGTTAAAAACTTTTCTGCCCTTCTTGTATGTACTTATAATTTCAGGCATTTTGTCTCCTGTTACATATTCATCAAAAGGTTTACTCATTGCAGTAAAATCAGCTGGTCTGCCTGTATCCAATATACCGGATTTCTCATTCATTATATCAGAACTTCCATTTGTGTAAAGCTCAACAGCTTTTTCAATGGATATACTCTGGGAATCAAATGGTGCATTCAAAACAGACCCAATACCGTAAATCGGCGACACAGGCATATCATCCGACCCGAATCCGGCCTTTATACCTACTTTTACAATCTCTCTGTAGGGATTATTCCTCTTGAATAGTGCTGAAGGAAGTCGCTTCTGATACATGCCTCCCTGCTGCCCCCAATTGCCTATGAAATTGGGTTGAAGCGAGACATAAATATTGCGTTCTGCAGTTTTTTTGATCTGATCTTCTGTGGGAAATTCAAAATGCTCTATCCTGTTTTGGGCAGGAAGTATTTTAAGTGCCTGCTCAATGGCTCTGTCCCCAATAGCATGAACAGTTGTCTGAAGACCATCTTTCTCAGCAATCTCAACAATACCTTTCAATTGACTGTCTGTCAGAAGCAGGGCACCCGACTCACGGCTTTTAAGATAGTTCATACTGAATGCAGCTGTTCTGCCTCCTACTGAACCATCTGCAAAAATCTTCAGGCCCTTGAACCTTATATTTGACCTATTTGAAAATGAAAATGTTTCATTATAATACTCATATGGCAAATAGAAGAAAATATCCAGATCAGTTTCAAATTCCTCATACAGTGCAGGGCTGTCTGATGTTGCAATATCTCCAATGGATGTAATACCCTTACTGAAGAGATCCTGTTCCGCTTTCCTCATCGCTCTAATCTTTGATTGTCTGTCTTCCGGGAAAAAATCATTGAGCCTCAGTATTGGTCCCTCCATCATAATCTGCTTCATACTGTCATACTCGGTGATATCGTCCTTCATCAATTGATAAGCCTGCCTGTTGATCACTCCCACATGACCGCATATTCTCCGTATAATTACCGGGATATCGGGGAACATTTCATTAAGCACATTGCCGTCCGGCATCTCTTCATTGTCAAAAGCAGTCTCATCAAAACCATCAGCAATAATAAACTTGCGGCCGCCATTGTCTGCTGCATATAATCTTATTCTCTCATAAATATCTTCCGGAGAACGGGCATTATTGAGACTGCATCGTATTAAATTGAGGCCATGATACAAAAAATGCATATGGGAATCAATAAAACCGGGATATATGTAAAGTGAACTCAGGTCCTCGTATTCGGGAGGAGATTCATTGCCAATAGATTTTATGATGCCGTTTTCAAAACCGAGGTATGAGTAATATTCCCCTTTTGACCAAACCTTACCCTTAATAAAATTCATGATGTAATATTAAGGAATGGCTTCAATACCTCAGCTCGGTTCTTGTGTGATAATTTCTCCAATGCCTTGGCTTCAATCTGTCTGACCCTTTCTCTTGTAACATCAAGTATCTCACCGACTTCCTCCAGGGTTCTGGGATAGCCGTCCTGAAGACCGAACCTTAATTTCAGAACAGTCTGCTGACGGGGAGTAAGGTCCTGCAGCACAAGGTCAAGACGCTCCTTGAGCATAGAGTGCATTGCATTATACTGTGGTGATTTCTGCTCAGCATCCTCAATAAAATCACAGAAGATTGATTCATCACTGTCACCTATGGGTTTATCAAGGGAAATGGTTTCCTGCGCAATTTTGTAAACACTCTTTATTTTATCAACAGGCATATTGAGTTTTTCCGATATCTCTTCCTCAGAGGGATCCCTGCCGAGCTCCTGCATAAGGGACCTGGTTGCCTTAACAACTTTGTGCATTACCTCAATCATGTGAACAGGCACTCTTATTGTTCTTGCCTGGTCGGCGATTGCCCTCGTAATGGACTGTCTTATCCACCAGGTTGCATAGGTTGAGAATTTATAGCCCTTCTTGTAATCAAATTTTTCAACTGCCTTCATCAGACCGGCATTCCCCTCCTGAATAAGATCCATGAATTCAAGTCCTCTGTTGGTGTAGCGTTTTGCAATTGAAATGACAAGCCTGACATTGCATTTAATCATTGTCTGTTTTGCCCTCGCAAGACCCTTCTCAGATTTTCTGATGTTTATCATTGCTTCAATAAAATCTCTGCAGGGCATATATACCTCTTCTTCAAGCTCCTTGATCCTGCTGTCTATCATTTCAATCTCTTTTATGATTTCATTAAAATCATCCCTTTTGAATCCCAGTTTACGGAAATTCTTGGAAACCAGCCCCTTCTTCTTGCTCTCTTTGATTATATCTTCAACAGGATGCTGGAATCTGTTTTCAATAAGTTCCTGTTTTTTTAATTCTTTATTGAATTCACTTCCTATTTTATTGTAATACTTGATTATATCCTGAAGGTTGAACTGATTTATCTGCATCATACCGACCTTATCAGTCAGCTTGGCAAATATATCCTGCACCTTCTTATCCACCTTTTCTCTGTCTGACTTCTTCTTCCTGGAATAACCGCGCATTGCACTTTCTATATTCTTCTTGTATCTATTCATGCTTTTGTAAAGTGATTTCAGCCTTATTATCTTCTTCTTGTGAGAAAGCTCATTGCTGATTTCAGGGTCCTCAATGTGGAAATAATTATCAACTGATTCCTCCAATTGGGTCACCCTATTGTAATAATCATCAATGAAATCAAATGTCCTTGGAATACTTAGAAGATTCTCAAGTATCATGCGTGCACTGTACTCTATATCCTTGGATATTGAAACCTCTTCTTCCTTGGTGAGCAATTCAATGGATTTCATCTCCTGAAGATACATCCGCACAGGATCATCATATTTTGCACCTCTGGTCTTAGCCGTTTTCTTCTTTTTCTTCTTTGTTTTTTCAGGTTTCTTTTTATCAACAAGGAGTACTCCAAGTGTCTGAATACGGGTCACAAGATTGTCAATATCCTCAATATCCAATTGATCATTGAGTAATTCATTGAGTTTCCTGTATGATAATTCTCCGTTTTCATCAACAAAATTGAGTATTACATCCAGATCTACATTATTACTTTTATTTTCAGCCATTAAACCTCCTCCTCACATTAATTTCTTTTTAAGGAGTATAATTAATTCGTCTAAACGCTTTATTTCTTCCTTGTCTTTAATGTGTTTTCTTCTTCTCTCGGTTTCTTCCAATTTTTTCATTACAGCATGTTTCCTTATCAAATGGATATATGTATCTATCTTCTTGTCCGAAGGTCTTTTATCAGTGTAGTACAGTGTTCTTTCAAGCAATCTGTTCTTCAGTTCATCTTTTGAATTATTCTCAATCATCTCTCTTGCATCAACATGCCCTTCATCGTGCAGTGTATTGCATATTTCAGCAAAGAACCCCTTGGTCTTGAGGTCCTGGAACTCACCGTCCTCAAGCTCTTCGCAGAACTCCCTGCCTGTTTCATCGGAAGACAGCATCATGCTTATTGTCTCAATATAAAGATCCGAGGACCCAGGTTCATTCCTCACCGGACTGTTCTTCTTTACCGGTTTCTTTTTGACAGTTCCAAAGAGACTCATGCTTATTTTAAGCTTCTGGGCAGCCCTTTTCTGATACAATTCTCTCAGCACAGAATCTTCAATGGAATTTACAGCTTTTATAATATATGATACTGTGTGCTTTTCCCTGATCAGAGGATCAGTTACATCCGTTTTATAATTAGAAAGAGCATATTCAATAAAATTCACAGAATGCTTATTGATATAATCCAAATCAATTGATTTGGATGATGCTAATTCATCAGGGTCACTGTACTCTTCATATATAAAAACCTCAACACTGAGATTGTTCTTCAATAATATGGGTATACTCCTGAATGCAGCATCCCTGCCTGCATCATCCCCATCATACATAATTATAATTTTTTCTGCCATTCTTGCAAGTAGTTTTGCCTGATTTTCCGTACAGGCTGTGCCAAGCTGAGCTACTGTATTTGTTATACCTGTTTTATGGAGTGCGATGAAATCCATATACCCTTCTGTAAGTATCGCACTTTGCGAATCAAAGATGCTTTTTTTAGAAATATTGAGGCCATAGAGGAAATTCCCTTTTTTGAATACCCTGTTTTCGGAGGAATTGATGTATTTCGGGCCATTGCCCTTCAATATGCGGCCTCCAAATCCTATGATCTTGTTCATATGATTGGAGATTGGGAACATAATACGGCCGTAAAACCTGTCCCTGTACTGATTATTATTCTTCATTATCAGTCCGGCTTTCTCAAATTGGCTAAAATCCCATTTCTCTGATTTGATGTGTTTTACAAGCGGATTATCATAATCAGCATATCCGAGCTTGTATCTGTCAATATCCCTCTTTGTAATCCCCCTGTTCTGCAGATAATTGAATGCCTCTCTATTGTATTTGATTGCCTTGTTGTAATACATCATTGCCCTTTCATTGGCTTCATATATATCCTGTGTGTCACCTGATGAGAACTGTCCCTTATACTGCGAAATATCAATACCCGCCCTTTCTGCAAGCAATTCAACAGCTTCCATGAATGATATATGTTCTATTTCCTGTATGAACTTAATCACATCACCGCTTGCCTTGCAGCCGAAGCAATGATAGAATCCCTTATCAGGAGATACAATAAAAGACGGTGTTTTTTCATCATGGAAAGGGCACAGTGCCTTGAGGTTCCGGCCTGCTCTCCTCAGTTCAACATAATCCCGGACAACACTCTCTATGGGGTTTTCTGTCTTTATCCTGTATTTCAGTTCATCAAAGTCCATTAACCAGCACCTTGTTTTCCTGCTTAATGATTATATCCAGTAATTCCTCACGGGGACTCGCTCTCAGTTCATTGATAAATTGATCCTGTTTGTGAATCATCTTGGATAATGCTCCCATTATCTTGAGATGTGAATGCCTGTCAGGCATTGCAATAAGGAATACAAGGTCAACATCCTGGCCGTCAATACTTTCAAAATCAACAGGTTCAGAAAGCCGCGCGAATATGATAAATGGCTTCCTCAGGTCTTTGTAGACCTCTTTTGTGTGCAGAATAGCAATACCGTGTCCTACTCCTGTTGATGACATACTCTCCCTGTCCAAGAGATGATTGCGGAACTCTTTTTCATTTTCATCACTGAGATCATTGTACAGTATTGCAACCTTTACAATCCTGTCTATCAAATCTTCCTTGGAATTGACATCAATATCATCAACTAATCCCCCATTGAGAATATAAAAGGAGGGTTCAAGAATATTATAGTCCTTTTCATCAGTTGTATCACCAATGAATTCATTGAGCACCTTATTGGTGATTCTGTAACTGTCCCCAATCTCTATTGCCGGCATTTCGCCCCTCTCTATCAATTCCAGGACTTTTTCTTTTGAAACCTTGAGGAATCTTGCCACTTCTTCAATTGTAAATATCTCCATCAGTTTTCTCCTTGCTTATTATCATCCAGAATTCTGTTCAGTTCAGTATCCGCTTTTGCATTTAATTCCCTTTTTATATGCTCAATTGTATATTCACTGAACTGCTCAAGCAATGCATTTACCCTCACATTGAGCTTCTTTAATTCTGCATTCTTTACCTTGTATATGCCCTTTATCTGATTGACTATCAGCTGTGAATCCATGAATATTTCAATACTGTTATTGCCGCCCATTGTCTTGAGAATATACATCAGGCCCTTTATAAGTCCCATGTATTCAGCTTGATTATTGGTCATTATGCCGAGATAATGGCCCTTTATAATCTCGCCTTCTTCTGATTCAATAAAAAAAGCACAAGCTGATTCTCCGGGATTATCCCGGGAACCGCCGTCAGTAAAGAGCCTAATCTTCATCCTTTTTCCAAAGCAGTATTCTTCCGCAATTTATACAGTAATTCACATCATTCATCTGACGGACATTCTGATAGAGCTGTTCGGGGATCTCTGAAAAACAGCCGGCACAATGGGCACTGTCAATCAGAACAATAGCCAGTCCACTTCTGCTTTTATGAATTTTCTTATACTTTTTTTTAAGTTTTTCAGGCAAATGCCTTACGAGTGATTCCCTCTTTTCCTTCAGTTCAAGCAATGTGACCTCATCCTCTTTCAGCCTCTCATTGATCTCGTCAATCTTTGCCTGCACTCCGCTGTCTTCCTTGCTCTGTTGCTCTAATTCGGATAACTTACTGTCAATCTCCTCTATTCTTGAAAGATTTCTGAAAAGTATATCACCTGACTCATCTATTGTATCCTGGGAATGTTTTATCTCATTAAGAACACGCATATATTCTTCATTTGATTTCACATCATTGAGATACTCCTTGTCTTCTTCAATTCTTTTTGCTGCTTTCTGCTTCTTCTCTTCCAATTCCTTGTTCTCTTCGGCAAGTTTCTCTCTTTCTTCTTTGAGCTTATTTATGGCTGAAATCTCTACATTCAGTTCGCTTTCAAGTTTCTTCCTCTCTTCAGGCAATGTTCCCATCTGTCTCTTGATTTCAAATATCTCATTGTCAATTTCTGCCAATTGGTAGAGTTGACTGATAATTTCATTCATAATACCTCCGTATAAAATAAAAGTGTACCGATGGGTACACTTCAATAATTGATTCTATTTCAGGTTTTAGCAATTGCCCCAACCTATTCTCCTTTTTTGGTGGGCGAAACAGGAATTGAACCTGTGACCTCCGGTATGTGAGACCGGCGCTCTAACCATCTGAGCTATCCGCCCATATTTAATAGAGCTTTTTATTATATTATATTAAAGGGAATTGTCAATAGAATTTATTTAAATGATTTTTAAGGAATCACTGGTTTATCTGCGGTCAGGTCTTCTGAGAGCAGATTTCGGATCCACTATTTTACAGTGAAAGAAGCAAGTATATTGCCGTATAATTCTTCTGTTTCTTCTGAGAACTCACTGCCATTTGCAAGCATTGTCACAACATAATAATATCCTTCTTTCAAAGTCACACCCTGTACGCACGAAACCTGAGAGTCCTCGTCATTTTTAAAAGTGCAGTAAACAAGCAGCATCTCTATACCATTTCTCAAGAATATCTTTATCAATAAGTTCAAATTCTTCATATACATTCTCCAGATTAACTGTAATCTGTGTCAAAAACCCCTGTTTCTCTTCAAGAGTGAAATTCTCAAAATCAATATCTTCCATTTCCTTATCTGGATATTTCTCTGATGCATCCACCCTGTTAATCTGCACAAAATAATCATAACTTGCAGGGAAAACATAGAATAAATTGTTTCCATCCGCTACTGTCTGCCAGCCGTCAGGCACATATATGTAGAAATAATCCGTATCAAAGCCTTTATGCTCAGCCAGAAGAATAATCAGTACGATAGTCATGAATACATGCCCGGGCAAGAAGATCACATTTCTCATTCGGGGACGGTCCTTCGATTTGTTGATTCTTCTTTCCAAACGCTATTTTTTGTTATTAAATCATGTTATTTCTTAATTTATAAATCAATCACATATAGATTATCAGAAAAAACTTCTTCATTATAACAAATCATAACTGTTAATATTTAGTGATTTACATTATAAGTAGTATCATTAAAGCTACCCATCACATCAATATTATGATAATAATTCTGATTAATAGGCTTTCAGGGGAAGAATCAACAAATCGAAGGACCGTCCCTAGAGCGAAGCTCCAAATCCGGGTTCTTCTCAATATTAGTTGGTGGATTTGCCTTGAAACATTTGTTTAGCCTTTAATTCAAAGTATTGTGTATCGGTATAACCGTAAGCATTGCTTTCATCATGTCCGAATTATCACAATCTCTGACAATATACATCTTAATTCTAATTTCAACGGGTGTCCCTTTACCCTTATTTTGTCAAAACAACCCTCCAATTCCCAGGGACGGTCCTTGAAATTCAAGCGATTTCTGTCCTGTTATTTATTAACTTACACTGATGTTC
>JAXHVG010000060.1:0-6070 GCA_034189245.1 Caldifarciminota bacterium | reverse complement strand
GATAACGGATACTATTTTCACCTTTCTTACTTGGGAAGAGGGCTTCTTTAATTTTGAGCCGGACATTGGACCCGATGAAGAGACAATAACAGTCAAACTTGATCCAGATGACATATTGCTTGAACAGGCAAGAAAAGTGGATGAATGGAGTGTTATTGAAGAGGAGATACCTGATGAAGATACAGTGTTGATGAAGACCAATATGGAGAATATTGAGCGCCTGCAGGATGATGAGAAACATGTACTGGAAATTATCAATAACAGGTATTCCTTAAAGGAGATATTTGAGAAATCCTCACTGGGCAAATATGAAACAGCAAAAGCTGTTTATAATCTCAAGAAAGCCGGATATGTTTATGAGGGCGAGAAGAAGGATATAGAACAGTCCGTATCCGATCAGCAGAAGATCAATGAGCATCATAATCTCGGGCTGGCATTCCTCTTCACTGAGATGTATGAGGAGGCACTGCGTGAATTCAAACAAATTGTTCAAATTGAAAAGACCAATACAACAGCCAATTTCTATATCGGCATGATCTATTTCAGAACAAGCAGATACAGACAGGCTCTCAGTGCATTTGAGGACTTACTCAAACTCGGTGTAAACAATGTTGCACTGCTCAATAATATGGCTCTCACACTGGAGAAACTGGGCAATCATGAGAGGGCTGAGGAATTCTATGACAGGGCTATTAAAATCGATCCTGAAAACAGTAAACTGCTTGCTAATTTCGGCATACTCTCATATTTTGAGAATCTGCTTACTGAAGCTGAAGAGAGGCTGAAGATGGCTCTCAAGATAGACCCCGGTCTTAATTATGCCCGCTTCTATCTCGGCCTTGTCTATGTTGAAAACGGCAAGATAGAACAGTCACTGGATGAATTCCTCAAAGTGACAAAGAAAGACCCCGGTGTCTGGCAGGTGTATTACAATATCGGCCAGATATATATAACACTCAACAAGAATGAATCTGCCGAGTATATGCTCAACAAGGCGCTGGAGAATTCCAATAAGGACATCAGATGCTATAAGGCTCTTGTCAATATCCATTTCATGGAAAAAAACTTCAGTGCTGCAGAGAAGATACTTGAAGAGGCAATACAGGTTCATTCGGAGGAATTTGAATTTTATTATAAAATGGGCAATCTAAAATATAAGAAGATGGATAAGGAATCGGCTGTAAAATACTGGGAAAAGGCATTATCACTGCAGCCCAATAATCAGATATTGAAGAAAACCCTGGATACAGTGAAGAATGGTTGATAGAGATTATAATATGCTGCTGAAGTATATCAAGGAGCATATAGCTTTTGACGGGACACTCTACAAGGAAAGGCCTTTCAAGAGGAGACTCAGTCTGAGAATGAAATATACAGACCAGGAATCGTACTATGATTATCTTAATTATCTCAGACACAATCCCGAGGAATTGGAGAAACTCAAGGACAGTCTTACAATAAATGTAACGAGGTTTTTGAGGAATAGAACTGTATTTGATTTCCTTAAGAAGTATATCAGGGAACAGATTAAACAAGGCAGGAAGAACAATTTCAATATTCTCTCTGTGGGATGTTCATCAGGCGAAGAGCCCTATTCAATGGCAATGATAATGCACTCATTACAGAGAAAATACAATATTGATTACTATATACTGGGCTTGGACTATGACACTAATATGCTGGCAAAGGCAAAGACAGGTGTATACAATCAATTTTCATTAAAGGAATTGTCCGAAGCAGAGCTTCATAGGAATTTCAGCAAGCTCAAGGATAAATATGTGATAAGAGATGAGATAAAGGAACATGTCATGTTCAAGGAATTCAATGTGAAAAATACAGATTCGCTTGCTCAATTCGGCATGTTTGATATTATACTCTGCAGGAATGTGCTGATATATTTTTCACGGGAATTCCAATACAGAATAATACTTGCATTCAATGAAATACTCAATGATAACGGCATACTGGTGCTCGGGAAGATAGAGATAATCATGGGAAAATACAAAGACCTCTTTTCAATTATTGACAAAAGAGAAAGGATTTATAAGAAAATTGGAAATCAAGATCAGAATAGCTGACGCGAATGTCGGTTTTGAAAATGACATTCTCAAGACAATAGGCCTCGGTTCCTGCGTGGCTGTAATGCTCTATGACAGGACAAAGAGAATAGGGGGGCTGCTGCATTTCATGCTGCCCAAGTATCTCAAGAATAAGAAACTCCTCAATGAATTCAAATACTGTGATACAGGCATGGAGAAACTGATAGAGAGAATGAATGCTGTGGGCACAAAACCCTACAGAATGGAGGCAAGGATAGTCGGCGGCGCGAATATGTTTGACAATTTCATAACAGACAGGAAACAGTCAATAGGGTACAGAAACATAGAGGCGAGCAGGAAATACCTTCAGCACATGAAAATACCCATTGTGGCAGATGATACAGGGGGTAATTACAGCAGGTCTGTTGAATTCATACTGAAGACCGGCATAGTAAAGGTGAGTTCCTACAGGAAGGGGGAATTGATACTGTGAAGCATTCGGTAATGATTGTTGATGACTCTGTCTTGATGAGGAAGCTCCTCAAGGAGATAATAGAGGAATCGGATAAACTGGAGGTTGTGGCCACTGCAGCAGACGGACTGGATGCACTGGATAAGTTCAGGGAGTATCAGCCCGATATTGTCACACTGGATATAGAGATGCCCAAGATGAACGGTATCATATGTCTGGAACAGCTGCTTAAAATAAAGCCGGTTCCTGTTATTATAATCAGTGCATACTCCAAGAAGGGGTCCAGTGTGTCCGTCAAGGCGCTTGAACTCGGTGCATTTGATATTATTGAGAAACCATCCGGTTCTGTTTCACTGGATATAGCAGGAAAGGCGCAGGAAATAGTCAAGAAAATGGAAAATGCAGTTTCCATTGACATTGAAAAACTTACAGAGCCCCCGAAAATCAAGTTACCGCCTGTCAAGGCTCCGGTTATAGTACAGAGACCCGCAAAGCGGCTTGTTGCAATTGCCTCATCAACAGGGGGACCCAAGACACTGATGCATATACTCCCTTATCTGAATCCGGGTCTTGAATGTGCATATGCGGTCGTCCAGCATATGCCTGAGGGATTCACACGGTCATTTGCAGATAGACTGAACAGTCTCTCACAGATCAATATATTTGAGGCAGAGACAGGCCGGAAACTCAATAATGGTGATTGTGTTATTGCCAGAGGCGGATGGCATCTCATATTCAATGAGAATGGTATTGTGGAACTGGATGATTCACCCCCTTATCACTCTGTCAAACCCTCTGCTGATATTATGATGCTCTCTGCTGTCAGATATTTCAAGAACAGAATCATAGGCATTGTGCTCACGGGAATGGGCAAAGACGGGAGTGAGGGTGTAAAGATGATAAAGATGAGCGGCGGTTACAATATTGCTGAATCGGAAAAAAGTGCTGTTATTTACGGTATGCCCAAGTATGCTTTAAAAACAGGCGATGTTGATATTGTGGCTGACAAACAGTCAATAGCTGAAAAAGTAGAAGAGTTGATAGATGCATTGGGATGAATTAAGGAAACAGATTGAAGCAGAACTGGATTCAATTGAAAAGAAGATAGAATCCAATGATTATGATTATGATGAACTGAAAGAGCAATTAAAGGACTATTATTCCCGTCTGCTGAAGATAAATAATTTTGTTAAGTATTCAAATAACAGAATCAAGAAGATGGCACAGAAGATGAAGAGCAGAGGCAATTCCGGACTCGGTTCATTTGTCCAGTCAATGCGTATTGCCCCTGTTGACCTCACCACATTCATTGACAAGGGCTGGAACTTTATGGTGGAGGAACAGTATGATGATGCTATTGAGGTGCTGGAAAAAGCCCATGAACTTGCTCCCAATGATATAAAGACAATGAATCTGCTCGGCTGGGCATATATTCACAAGAAGCATTATGATGATGCAATGATGATATTCCAGAAGGTTCTCAACAAGGACAATGACAATGCCCTTGCCAAGAATAATCTCGGTTTTGTCTGTTTCAAAAAGGGCATATACGGTGAAGCAATTGAACATCTTTCCAGTGTACTGAATACATCCAATGAACAGATGTCCCTGATATATGCAAATTTCTATCTCGGACTCATATACCTTGAAAGAGAAATGTATGATGATGCACTGAAATTCTTTCAGAAGACAAAAGAGATTGCCCCGAATCATCTGGAGGCATACTATTATGAAGCCATCACATATCTCAATATGGGTTTCAGACATAAAGCCCTGGTATTGTTCAGTGAACTTATAAAGAAGAATAAGTACAATAAATGGGCTCAGAGGGCAGAGGAAAAAATAAAGGAATTAAATGGAGATGATTATGAAGAAGAAAATAAGTCTTGACAGTATCATAAAGAAGAAGGGAGATAAGAAAGAGAATAAGAAGAAAAAGGACAAAAAGCAGACATCCCGGCAGCAGGAAGCCCGGAAGACGCAAAGCAGAAAGAATGCAGAGAGCGCCAAAAGCAGGAAGAACAAGGCAAAAGGCAGGAAGAAGGATGCTCCTGCCGGTAAGCCGAAGCAGGACAGGTCTGATGCGGACAGTAGTGTCAATCTTAAACCCGTAAAGCAGAAGGAAGAAGAATTCATAATCAGCACTGACAGTGATATTGAGCAGATGGAAGAGACCAAGGAATTTGTGGGATTCCGTCTCGGCAATGAGGAATTCGGGATTGACAGTGATTATGTCAAACAGATAATCAAATACAAGAAACCCATAGATATGGGTATCAATAGTGATATTATTATTGGTGTGATCAATACAAAAGACGGTGTTCTTCCTGTAGTTGACCTGAGACAGAGAATGAACCTCCCTTCGGATGAATTTGCAAACGGGTCAATTATTATCATTGAATACAGCAGTATCAGGATAGGGATATATGTCAATTATCTGCTGGGTATTGTGAGGATTGAAAAGGAGAGAATAAGGCCTGTACCGCCTTTTCTGCCCGAAAAGCAGATGAATTATATTATAGGTGCGGGATTGAAGGATGATGACAGGATAATATCCATACTTGACCACAATTCACTCTTCTCTGAAGAGGACATGATGGAGATCAGGTCAGTACCGGAAAAATACAAATGATAAAATTTATTAACACTGTCATTGCGTCAGTATTCTACACGGGTTTTATAAAGAAAGGGGGAGGCACTGTCTCAGCCCTGATTGTATGCCTCGTTTTCTTCTTTACAGACAGTATGCTTGCAAAAATATATCTCACATTCAGTTTTATTGTACTGGGCACTGCTGCATCACACTATCTGGAAAATATCTGGGAGCATGATTCACCCAGAATAGTGATTGACGAGGCAGCAGGCATGGCTCTGGCATTATTTCTATTGCCTGCTGATATATTTGCCTATACAGGCGCATTTCTGCTCTTCAGGCTCTTTGATATATTCAAGTGGTTTCCGGTAAACAAATCCGAAACAGTATCCGGGTCAACAGGTGTTATGCTTGATGATATTGTTGCCGGATTAATCAGTAACATAATCATACATTCTGCATTATGGACAGTAAGAATCTTGTAATCATTTCAATTGGTGATGAAATCCTTTCAGGAAGAACGATCAATACCAATGCCTCTTATCTGAGCCGCGCATTCAGTTCAATTGGCATAAAGACACTGAAGCATATTGCAGCCGGAGACAGAAAGGGAGATATTGCAGATACTGTTATACATTACATGAAAGCAGCGGATATTATTATTATCACAGGGGGTATTGGTCCTACTGATGATGATATTACAGTTGAATCTGTTGCAGATGCACTGGGGCAGAATCTCACAGTAAGCAGCACATTGAAGCAGGGGTTTATGAAGAGGCTCAATAATGAGCAGATTGCAGTGAAACTGGCAACAGTAATGGAGAATGCGGAACTGCTTGAAAATGGTGAAGGACTGGCTTACGGACAGCATATCAATGTATCAGATACTGATATATTCATTCTGCCGGGGGTTCCCGGTGAGGTGAGGAATATAACAGAAAACCGGATTATCACAAAATACGAATC
>JAXHVG010000006.1:0-3752 GCA_034189245.1 Caldifarciminota bacterium | reverse complement strand
TAAAAAAGAAGATTGATGAAATGCGTGATGAATGGTCAAAGGAATAAGGCATTAAATTACCTGAAGTCAGGAAGACCCGTGATATTCGCAACAGATACTGTTAATGGCATAGGATGCATCTATGACAATACAGAGTGCATTGAAAAGATATTCAGGATGAAAAAGAGGGATGAGGACAAGCCCCTCATTCTGCTCTTTGACTCAATGAATAGGGTTAAGGAGTATTTTGAACTGAACAATGAGGAGAAAGGACTGGCTGAGAGATATATGCCCGGAGCATTAACAATAATAGCCCGTATAAAGAAACCGGCAAACAGATATATTGTCAAGGATAACAGGACAGGATTCAGAATACCGGACAATGATACAATCCGGGAACTTATACGTGCAGCAGGCAAGCCCATTGCAGCAACAAGCATCAATTTCTCCGGCAATAATGTGATAAAAAGCAGGGATAAGGCTGCCGGACTATTCCCCGGCGCTCATATATACGGGGAATTGACAGAGCAGTCAGTGCCCTCAACAATAGTGAGTATTGAGAAGGGTGAGATAAATATTCTTCGTAAAGGTAAAATATCAGCAGAGGGGGACAAATGGAATCAATGAATCTGTCTCAATTAAAGAATAATCTGAAACCCAATGAGAAGCTTCTTATTGAGAAGACAGACAGCAAGACAATATATCTGTGCCGGTGCAAGGGGGAGTATTCACCGGAATATTTCTACAAACAGAAAATAATCATTATATTGAGCGGATATATTGTTTTTGATACAGGTGGTGATGAGGAGAAGGAATTCAAGGAAGGCAATTATGTGAAAATAGAGGATACTGAACAGTGCAGGATAAAGAATTCAGATGCACTGATAATAACATTAATAGATGAAAAGTGAGGAAGATATGGATGAAAGGAAGAAAATTAAGCAATTCACAGACAGGGTGCTGAAACTCTCTGATGCAGACAGCACACTCATCACAGTGCAGTATGCTTCAGGCGGATTGACCAGGTTCTCCGGCAATGAAATCACGCAGAATGTTGCATCCAGGGAATTCCCCTTCACAATAAGGGTCAATTACAGAGGAAAGATAGGAAAGACATCAGGCACATCACTCAAGAAGGAGAATATTGAGAATTATCTCAAGAGGGCTAAAGACACGGCCATGAACAGCAAGAAGAAGAAGGATGAACTGCCTCCGGCAAAGAAGAAGAAATACAAGAAGTCAGGTACATTCAGCAGACAGACAGCAGACATACCGCCTGCAGAAAAGGCTAAGAAAGTGAAATACGCTGTGGGTAAATGCGCGTCAGCCGGTTTAAACGGTGCAGGTATTATATCATCCGGCATGAATGCAGTGTGTGTAGCCAATTCAGCAGGGCTCTTTGCAATACATAAAATGTCAGATGCCAAATACTCGCTCAGTGCAATAGGCAAGACCGGTTCAGGCTGGAGTGAGGATATCAAGAGCAATTTCAAGGATATTGACTTCAAGAATAAAACAAGTACGGCAATTGCAAAGGCAAGACTTGCAGAAAAACCCGCAGAGGTGAAACCGGGCAGATACACTGTTATACTTGAACCTGCTGCTGTTGCAGACCTCATATCATTCCTCGCATACGGTGTGTTCAATACAAGGGCATATATTGAAGGAAGGAGTTATCTCAAGGGCAAGAAAGGCAAGAAGATAGTTGATAAGAAGATCAATATTGACGATAATGCATTCCATAAAGACATGAACGGCATACCATTTGATTTTGAGGGTTTCCCGCGCAAAAAGGTCACATTGGTAAAGAATGGTGTCTTCAAGAATCTCATACATAACAGGCAGACAGCAAAGACACTGAAAGCCAAAAATACGGGTCATTCACTGGGTCCTGATGACACATGGGGTCCCATACCGCTCAATCTCCACATACATGCAGGCAGTGACACAACGGATAATATGATACAGACAACAGAGAGGGGCATACTTGTCACGCATTTTCACTATGTCAATATGCTCAATCCCATGACAACGACAATAACGGGCATGACAAGAAACGGCACATTCCTTGTTGAGAATGGGAAGATAAAGTCAGGTGTGAAGAATTTCAGATTCACACAGTCAATCATTGAGGCATTGAGCAATGTGGTGATGCTGGGTAATACGGAGGAACTGCATTCAGGAGGATTCTGGGGCGGATTCTATGTCCCTGCAATGAAGATAGACAATTTTAATTTTACCAGCATTACTGATTTTTAGGAGGCATTATGTGGAGATTAGCAAAGAATGCAATTGATACAGCGGTTCAGCAGGGAGCTGATTATGCTGATATCAGGATAATGGATACAAGCAAGGAAGACCTGGAGATGAAGAATGGTGAACTCAATACAAATTTTTCCAATACACTGGGTTTCGGTATAAGGGTCTTATACAAGGGTTCATGGGGATTTGCATCATCCGATACTGTCAGTCTCGCTGAGATAAACAGAATGGCAAAACGTGCAGTTGATATTGCCAAGGCAAGCCATATGGTTCAAAATCAACCGGTCAAATGGGCAAAAGAGGATTCATACACGGATCACTGGTTTACACCTGTTCTCAAGAATCCTTTCAGAATGCCGCTCTCAGAGAAAGTGGATTTAATGACAGCAATTGACAAGAAACTGAGGAAGAAGAAAAAGATAAAGGTTGCATCCACAGGACTGTCATTCCAGAATATAAGGAAGTGGTTCTTCAATTCCGAAGGCAGCCAAATACTGCAGGATCTGATGCGGAGCGGAGCGGGGTATTCCGCATTTGCAGTGGGCAATGGTGATATGCAGAAGAGATCATACCCCGCATCATTCGGAGGCCAGTACTATTCAGGCGGCTGGGAAACAATAGAAACAATGAGGCTTGAGGAAAATGCTGAGAGAGTGCGCGATGAGGCAATAGCACTGCTCACTGCTGATGAATGCCCTGAAAAAACAACAGACATTATTCTGGACGGTTCACAGCTTGTGCTGCAGATACATGAATCAGTCGGTCATCCCACTGAACTGGACAGGGTATTGGGCTATGAGGCGAATTATGCAGGCCGTTCATTCGCCACAACAGAGAAACTCAATACATTCAGATACGGTTCTGAAATAGTCAATCTTATTGCAGATAATACTGCTGCAAAGGGACTTGCAACTCAGGGCTATGATGATGATGGAGTCAGGGCGCAGAGATGGCCCATTGTTAAAGACGGAATACTCACCGGATATTCAACAAACAGGGAACTGGCACATAAGATAGGCGACAAGCGGTCCCGCGGAGGCAACCGTGCAGACGGTTACAATAATATACCCATTGTGAGAATACCAAATCTGTCTCTGATGCCGGGCAAATGGGAGCTTGATGAATTGATTAAGGATACGAAAGACGGGATAATAATGGAGACCAATAAATCATGGTCCATAGATCAGATGCGTCTCAACTTCCAGTTCGGATGCGAAGTAGGCTGGGAGATAAAGAACGGCAAGAAGAAGAGAATGCTGAAGAATGTGTCATACCAGGATATTACACCCAAGTTCTGGAACAAATGCAATGCAATATGCAATGAGAATTACTGGGACCTCTGGGGTGTACCCAATTGCGGCAAGGGTCAGCCCGGTCAGAGATCAGAGATGTCACATGGCGCATCCCCCGCACGTTTCAAGGATGTGAAGGTGGGGATAGGGAATAAAAAATAGAGCAGGCGAGAAGTAAAAGACGCAAGCCGGTGGACTCGTGTCCCGCGTCTCGTGTCT
>JAXHVG010000059.1:0-4366 GCA_034189245.1 Caldifarciminota bacterium | reverse complement strand
CTTGATGCCTGCAATAAGACATACACTGCTCTTGTCCAGTGAGAGGAATGGAAATCCTATCATTGCATTGATCTTTTTATCATGATTATGTTTATTGAGATAATAAACAGGTATATCCCTTTCCAGGATGTTCTCCCTGACAAATAATCCGGAATGATCATTAACCATTGATATGAAAGAATGCTGATCCAGTTCACCATCTTTAAAGTGCCTGTCCGGTGACTGTGTTATTATCCTGTATTGACTCTCACTGCACTGGACAACAGAGCAGTAGTCATAATCAATTATCTGATTTATTGTCTCAACAGCAATATCCGTTATTTCCCTGAAATCCAGTGTCTCAGCGAGTTTGGCGACAATGTCATTGAGCAGAGAGAAGTAAGCTGCATCCTTCTTTGAATTCTGCGCATATTTTGCAAATGAGAGCAGCCTGCTTATTTCAAAGGCAGAGAGATTGATAAGCTGATAATCACTGTCAGTAAAATGGTTTTCACTGCTGCTGTCAGCATATATGAGTCCTGTTATTCTGTCATCCAGTTTGACAGGTACAATGATTACAGATTTGACAATAACAGGCCCTCTGTAGAATCCCAGTTTCTGAGGGTCTCCGACATAGAGATTGTCCTTGACATCCTTTCCTGTTTCAATAACCCAGTACAGTGCATTGTCCCTGTTATCCAGAGGCCTGCCGAGAATGATATCCTCACTAGAAACAGCTTTCTCCGGAAAGAGTTTGTCCTCCTTCCTGTCATACACTATGTAAACAATACTCTTGACTGATACAGAGCGGGCAATAATCTCTATGATTGTCTCAATTGCAGAGGATATATGATTCATTATCCTCAATGTAGCCGGACTGTCCTTCCTCAGCACCTCACTCTTATTCAGTGCAAATGGGGATATATCAATAATATTTTTCTTTGCATTGTAATATTCAATCTGCTTCTCCATATCCTTTGATTTCTTCTCCCGAACGGCATTGTGTATTACAGTAATGATGACAAAAACTGCTGAGATAAGATACAGTAAAGATACTGTCAGGTCAAAATAGTCCCTGACAAATACAAAGAGGAAGAGTATAACTGCTGCAGTGCAGCATGCAAAAGTATTGTTCTTCCTGTACAGAAATGCCGGGATAATCATGAGTATCAGAGGCAGGAGAATTATGTGCACATGAAAAGCGGGCAGGAATATAAAAGCCAGTGCAGCTGAACCGGGGATAAGCCCGAAATATATGTTCTGTGCCCCCTTGAGTATATAGAGTAACATTGACGCAAATATATAGGCAGAGAGGATTACGGCTATTGTCATGCCTGCTTCAATATCAGTCAATAACTTTACACCTGTAAAAACAACAGGCAGTATGAAGCAGTAGTAGTCCTTGAATATTTTATTCATAGATTCATTATATTTTACTGACATACAATGTCAATGATATTATAAAAATGTGTCATTTATATTGACAAGCATTCAATTTCTTTTTACTATAGTAGAAAATAGGAGTATAGTATGAAGAGATTCCTCTTTCTCATATCCCTCACTTCAATGATGCTTATAAGTGCAGGCATTAATTACACAGACAATCCCTCACAGTATCCTGCTTTGAAGATAACATCACACCAGCCCTCATCCAAGACAGTCAATTCCAAACCGGTTGACGAGCTCTCATTGACATTCTCAAAACCTGTTATTGGTCTGACTGAGGTGGAGGACCTCCCTGTGAAATACATAGCCGATCCTCCTGTCAAAGGACATTTCAGGGCAAAGGGAAGAAGCACTATTGTATTCTTTCCCGAGAATGAGCTGGATTATGACAGGGAGTATCAATTCACCATAGTGAAAGGCCTTATGTCAGCAGATTCATCCGCTCTGCAGGAGGACTATACATTCACCATAAAACCTGTCGGTCTTAAAGTGATAAGGACCAATCTGAAATACTCTCAATTCCATATTGATTCTTCCATACTGCTTATAATGAATTACAAAACAGGTCTCAGTAGAATAAGAGAAAATCTCTCCATCAGGAATAATCTCACAGGCCGGTCTATTGACTATAAAGTCAGTGAACTGAAAGAGCATCATATGCTTACTGAAGCGAGTTATCAATACTCCAATGCCTATGGTATAATAATAAGACCTGTCAAACCCCTTAATATAGAGACCCACTATTCCATAAATCTATATATTGAAGACCTCATGATATCATCCTACAGTTACCTCTTCAAGACATTCAACCGTTTTGTCTTTGAACAGAATGAGATACATATTGCCGAACTGCCATTTGACAGGGATGCTTCATTCATTCTTAAATTCTCCAATCCCCTGCTCATTAAGAATCTCAATAAGACAATACGGCTCTTTGAAGAAGACAAACAGATAGAGATGTCTCTGAGATACTATTATGCAGGGGATAATACATCCGCACAGCAGATATCCGCCTATGCTCCCCTTGAAACGAACAGCCAGTACAGGATTGAGATTCTCAAGACATTAGAGGATATACATTTAAATAAGATCAATAATCCCGGCAATTACAGTCTCTATACAGGTGATTATATGCCCATACTGAATCTTGATAAATCGTACTGGTACAGTGATGATGTGGATATTGCCATTAATTACCTGAACAGGGATTACTGTGATCTTTTTATACGTTTCATGGATATACCGCAGACAATTAAATTCCTCAACAATCCCCCTGATTACTATGAGCCGGCTCCTCCTCACTTTATGAAGAAGAGGATTGATCTGCCCAATGTAAAAAATAAATTCAACAATCACTCCATCAATATCAATAAATCATTTGCTGAGACAAAATGGCTCGGGGCAGGTTTCATCAGGGAGTATTACAAGAATTCATCAAACATGAAGTCCAATCATCCCTTCTTATTCCAGCAGTCCTCAATTGAGATGTTTGCCGTATTCTCAAGCAAGAATGGTTTTATACAATTGAATAATAAAAAAACAGGCAATGCTGTCAATATGGTGAAGCTCCTCCTCTACTCTAATTCAGGCAGGGTGATGAACAGATTACAGCTGAAAGACGGCATGAGTTTTATTGATTCCAGGGAAATCAATATGTTTGAATCATCATCTGCACGCTTTATGGCAGGCCTGACAGCAAATACCAATATTCTCATGCCCATCCATCATGAGAAACCTCGCATTCCCCTGATAAATGATATATTCACTGAGAGGAATCTCTACACATTAAAAGACACTGTTATTATAACAGGAATTGTAAGAGAGAGATCAGGCAATAACATCATGGTGCCTAATCTCAATGAGATACAGTACACACTGAGGGATTCAAAATATAATGAGGTTCTGAAGGGTAAGGTAAACCTCAATGCAAACGGCGTATTTTCCTTCAGGGTATTTATCCCCGATACATTCATAACAGGTTATTACTACTGTCAGTTCAGAAACGGCAATGATTATCTGTCAAATATATCCTTCAGGGTGGAGGAATTCAAGAGCCCGGAATTTGAAGTGAATGTATCATCCCGTAAACAATTCTATAAAACCGGTGAGAGTATAAGGATAGATATCTCAGGCAATTATCTGTCCGGATTCCCCATGGCAGGAGACAGTGCAGAGATAATCGGCATTGCATACAGGACATCATTCTCATCATCACTGGTTCCGGGATTTAATTTCCGCATTGTCAATGACACTATGTCACTGCCGGATACAATGATCTACAAAAGGTCTGTTCTTTCAGAGGAAAGCGAGCATACATTTGTTGATAAATTCAATCTGAAGAAAGTCTATAATCCCCTTGCATTAAGCATTACAGGCACTGTCAAATCATCTGATAAGAAGAGTGTCTCCAGTGGAACGAGTTTTACCTACTATCCCCGGGAAAAATTTGCCGGTATGAAATTCACCAAATGCAGTGATGCTGATTCTGCACTGTTTCAATGGACTGTTGTGACAGCAGATACAGTTTTTCTGAATAATCAGAGGGCAAAAATCATAATTCTCCGGTCAGACAATTATAATTTCTATGACCCTGACACTGTTTTCAATGAGAGGAGAACAAATACCGGTGACATAGATTCAGTCAAAATATTCTATGAGCCGAACAGCTACTATAAGGCAGAACTCAATTATGACAATACACAGGTCACCGGAAATCTCTATCCGTATCACTATGCCTCAATGCATAGTCCATTGTTCATAACAGACAAACAGTCCTACAGTATAGGCGATACTGCGCGCATCAAGATAATTCCTCCTGTGTCTGACGGAAACATCTCTGTATTCTACGGCACTGATTCCATATTCAAAGCGGATAATATTGACATAGATTCCGATACTGTACTCTATGAAATCCCTGTGACTGACAATATGATAACAGGCT
>JAXHVG010000058.1:0-10904 GCA_034189245.1 Caldifarciminota bacterium | reverse complement strand
TTACGGATTGGGTATAAGTCTGGATATGAGCGACTGGGTGGAATCCATGCCTTTGAAGATTCAATGTGATTTCGGTAAAACACCTACACTGGTCAATATAATCGGCGGTACCTCAGATAATTCAGCAGGATTCTCAATCTCCGCGAGTTATTCCTTCAGCCAAATATAACCCGTATATTATATTTTGACAACAGTCAATAAAATGATATTAATAATAATTTGTACAGTATTGCTTATTCCGGTTGTATCATTGCCCATGCTGATACTATTCATTACAGATGGATCAGTGATTCGTTCAGTCATTTCTCATCCCCGTATTCCCATGTGCAGGGAAATCAGATATATTATTTGACTCTTCCGATGCCCTATCAGAGAAAATTCTACTCTGCATTCAATGGTTAAGAAATAACATTCAGACCAGCAGGCAATTTTCTTATTGGCGGAGCAGTTGATATGATGAATACGAATGACCATGAGAAGCGGACATACTATTCATTTAAAATATTCAGTATAGGTAATATGGGTTTTATGGAGATCAATGCCGGTATAAGACTGCAGTATCAAGATATGGATTACTGCTTCATTGAAAATACATGCGGAGGCGGAGCCGGTAATGATTATTCATCATTCTACCGGGGACCTCAATTGAAAACCACCTGTTATTTCTGACATCCCGAATAAACAATACTCTATATAATTTCATCTCTCTTGATAATTCTCATTTAATAGATACAATATCAGAAAAAGGAATTGTTATTATGGCAAAGAAAAAGATATCAGATGTAATAAAGGATATCAAGGACTCTGTTGTCAATATACAGACACCTGATTCACTCGGTGCAGGATTCATTATTGACAAGAGGGGGCTGATTGTAACCAATGCACATGTGATTGGCCGCAATATAAGTTGTGTGGTTGAATTCCCGGACAAGAAGGAGTATCCCGGAAAGATACTTGTATCATACAGATTCAGGGATATTGCATTCATTTCAGTAAAGACAAAGAAGAAGATTAAGGCACTTGAACTGAAAGCAGATAAGAGCTATTCTGTGGGGGACAATGTTATTGCATTCGGCAATCCCCTCGGATTCGGCAATACAGTGACCAAGGGCATTATATCAACAAAATCAAGGGAGATTGAGGGCAAGGAATACATACAGACGGATGTTGCCATAAATCCGGGCAATTCCGGCGGTCCCCTTATTGATGAAAAGGGAAGAGTGATAGGCATCAATACACTGAAGATCGTGGATGCCTCCGGGATCGGGTTTGCTATACCCCTGCACAGAATAAATGATGTAATCAGTGAAATCAAGAATAACTTTGACAAATTGATAAACAGGGCTTACTGCCCTGTATGCGGCACATCTTCATCCAAGAGAAGAAAGTACTGCAAGAAATGCGGAGCTGTGCTGATAAAGACAGAGGAAGAGAAGAAGAAAACAGGCAAGAATCAATGCCCTGTATGCGGATTCAAGAATGAACCGGATTCAGTGTACTGTGAAAACTGCGGATCTCAATTAAAGGAAGGTTAAAATGACGGGAATAATGGACAGATTAAAAACACTTTTCAGTGATGAGAAGATTGATACATTGGAAAAGGCCTATGAGATAATCAAAGAACTCTTTGCAACACTGGGTGTCAAAGAGGAGGATGCCAAACTGGACCTTGAGAGTGAGAATATGCTGGGCTGGAACCTGGCAGTCAATTCAACTGCAATCTATATCTATATATTCACTGATGATGAGAACAATCTCTTTGTCAAAATACTGTCACCTGTACTGAAGCTGCCGGAGGAGAATATCCTGCCGTTCTACAGGCGTCTCCTTGAACTGAATCTCAATCTCCATGACATAGGTTTCGGTGTTGAGAATGACACGGTTATACTGATGGCGCAGCGCAGAATTGACCTTACTACAGTTGAAGAGAACAAGTATATCATTGAATATCTCGCTGTAGTTGCGGAAAAACTCGTAAACAGTATAGCGGAAGAATTCAATGCGGATAAATTTGAATTAGAATAGAAAGGAGGACTCGTGAAAAAGGATTTTGTATCAATTCAGGATGTAACACAAGAAGAGGTGCTTGAACTTTTTGATATTGCAGTAAAGATAAAGAAGGAAGTAAAAGCAGGCAAATTCAGGGATGATCTCAATCAGAAGACAATGGCTATGATATTTGAGAAACCGTCTTTGAGGACTAGGGTCTCATTTGAAGCAGGATTCACGCAGCTCGGCGGCCATGCTATCTATCTCGGACCCAAGGATATATCACTGGGCAAGAGGGAAAGTGTGCCTGATATTGCCAGGAATCTTGACAGAATGACGGATATTATTATGGCGAGGACATTCTCACACAAGTCCATAGAGCAATTGTCAGAGTACTCCGGTGTGCCTGTTATCAATGCACTGTCCGATTATGAACATCCCTGTCAGGTCATGGCGGATTATCTGACAATCATGGAGCATAAGGGCAAAGTAGAGGGTCTGAAGTTCGCATTCCTCGGTGCAGGTAATAATATGAGCCATTCACTCATGCTTATGGCAGGTCTCATGGGCACCAATATGACAGTGGGCTGTGCAGAGGGTTATGAACCCCTTGAGCATTATACTGAGAGAAGCAGGGAAATGGCTGAGAAGAGCGGTGCCGAAATTGTCATAACCAATGACCCTGTTGAGGCAGTAAAGGATGCTGATGTTGTCTACACGGATGTCTGGGCTTCAATGGGTGAAGAGGATGAGAAAGAGGCAAGAGCAAAGGCATTTTCAAAATATCAGGTGAACAGAGAGTTATTCTCACATGCCAAGGATGATGCAATATTCATGCATTGCCTCCCGGCTCACAGGGGCGAAGAGGTCACGGATGATGTGATTGACAGCAAGAACTCTGTGGTGTTTGATGAAGCCGAAAACCGACTTCATGCTCAGAAGGCAGTAATAATGCGCCTTATGGGCAAGGCATAATGAAGATAATCAAGACAGATAAACTGCCGGCTCCTGCCGGCAGTTATTCCCAGGCAGTTCAGTCAAACGGAATTATCTATATATCCGGCCAGATTGCCCTTGATAAGGGAACCGGAGAACTGATGGAAACAGGACTGACGGATCAGACACGTGTTATTATGGATAATATCAGTATGTTCCTATCCGATATGAATATTTCCATTGACCATATTGTAAAAGTCACAGTTTATATGACCGATATATCAATGTTCAGTCAGTTCAATACAATATATTCTTCATACTTTGAAAAAAATTTCCCGGCGAGGGTTGTTGTAGGCGTCAGTGAATTACCCAAGGGAGCGAAAATTGAGATGGAGGCAATTGTTGAAAAATAATATTGAATTCCACAAGATCTCCGGAAGCGGCAATGATTTTATAATAATAGATAATACGGATAATACAATTTCACTCTCTAAGTCCCGGATAGAAAAACTCTGCAGAAGGAGAACAGGCATTGGAGCAGACGGCCTGATTCTGGTTAATCCATCTGAACAGTATGATTTTGCCATGCAGTATTTCAATGATGACGGCATGGAGGCGGATATGTGCGGTAATGGCGGAAGAAGCATTGCCCTCTATGCATATAATAGGGGAATAGTTGATACAAAGGAAATGGTGTTCAGCTCAAAGAAGGGTGTTCACAGGGCATTTATCAAAGGCAGTAATACAGTAAAGCTCCAGCTCTCTGATCCCCATTCAATGGAATTTGACAGGGAAATACTCATTGACAATGAGAAGATAAGGGGGGATTATTTAAATACAGGTGTGCCCCACTTTGTTATACTCACTGAGGATATTGACAATATTGATGTGAATGGTTTGGGCAGGTCTGTGAGAATGCATCCTGCATTTGCTCCTGAGGGAGCCAATGTTGATTTTATCCAGGCCGCAGGGCCGGGGCGTGTCTTTATGAGGACCTATGAGAGGGGTGTTGAGAATGAGACACTTGCCTGCGGTACAGGCGCTGTAGCATCTGCTCTGTCAGCTTCAAGATTTTTAGGCATTGACCCTCCTGTGGAAATAATAACACACTCAGGTGAAACCCTTACTGTGGATTTCAAATATGATGACACCTACAGTGCAGTGTATCTTGAGGGCAGGGTAACACCTGTCTACAGAGGAGAGATTCTCCTTACATTATGAGAGGACAAATTCTCTTTATTGTGCTTTTTACTGTTGTTTCCCTCAATGGAGCAAGTGACATTGAGCTGCTTGACTCGCTGTTTGACTCTGAGACCCCGCACAGATTTGCTCTGAAAATTACGGATAAGCATCTCCGCCGGACCGCACTGAAATACTCAATAGATAATTATATCAAGAACAGAGAATTCAAAAAACTGCAGGAGACTATTGTTGACCCCTTCACAAGGTCTTATATCTCCGGCGCTGCATCAGAGATAGATGATTATGATATGCTCGCCAAGCTCAATAGTATGGGCATAGAGATTATTAACAGGGAGTTCATTAAGAGACACGGGACAATGGAGAATATAATCAAATTGAGGGATCATGCGGGAGATTCTCTTATTGTTAATCATTATACAGAGATATCCCGTGATACATTGAATGCCTATATTGCATCAAGGGCTGATTCAATGCTCAACAATGAACTCATTGCCGAATACGGTGACAAATATGCCCGTACAATGAATATAATGCTCAGCAGGGACTTACTGCCTGACAATTTGACGGGATACGGGCTGACTCTGCTGAAATACACAGACAAGAGGGATTTGCTTCTTCAATACAGCAGTATTATTAATGACACAATAAGTGACAGAAGGCTGAAATACTACAGAGCGCGGTACTATGAAGCAGAGGAACAGTATGAGCAGGCAATGGGTATATACAGGGCAATAGGTGACTCAGAGGCTTATATCAGGATGATTGCTGCAATCGGCAACAGCAGGGGGAGGTCCTGTTCCGACTCCATCCTCTTGGCAGATAATTCGGGTTTTATACCTGTTCTCTATCATAAGGCAAAGGCATATTACTTCAACTCAATGCCCCGGCGGGGTGACTCAATACTGGATTATCTCTCTGCAATCAATTCCATTGATTATTATTCAACAAGGGCAAGGCAGCTTACAAATGCTGACATTGAAATTGAGAGTATTGGCTTCCCTGACAGCATGGGCTATTACAGGGAGGTGTTTGACATATTTGACAGGCATGATAAGAATCAGTACTTTAATGATTATATATTCAGGATATACAGTGCAGGCAAGAGCAGGGCGCTCTTCTTTGCCTATATGTTCAGGGAGTTGGAACAATTCAATATGTCCATACACTATGCATACAGGGCATTCAATTATGGTGAGAAGATAGGCCGCATACTGCCCTTTCTATTCCCCCAGCCGTACAGTGAGATATTCAATAAGGCAGCCCTAAAGCATGGTGCTGACAAAGCCCTTCTATATGCACTTGCAAGGCATGAGAGCTGGTTTGACCCCGATGCCCGTTCATCAGCAGGTGCTATGGGTATAATGCAGCTGATGGATTTTGTATATGATGATTTCTACAGTGACGGGGATTACTTCAATGTAGAGAAGAATATCAATGCAGGTACAGCCCACATAGTAAAATACCTCAATTATTTTCCCGATAATTATGCCTATGGAATAATGGCTTACAATGCGGGACCGGGCAATGTGAGGAAATGGAGCAGGAATAATCTTGACTGGGAGCTGTTCCTTGAGATGATACCGTACAGGGAGACAAGAATATTCGTAAAGAGAATAATGAGAAATTATTATTATTACAGAATGCTTCTCAATGAATCATAGAGCATATAAACCGGCACCATGAATGAGGATGAGGGATCTATGTTCTCTTCATTCCTCTTTATCTCATAGTACAGAGCTGATGAGAGTGTTTTTCCCGTTTTGCCCGCATATCCGATAATATCACCCTTGCTGACTGTCTTGCCTGATGTAATTGAAATGCCTGAAAGATGGGCATAGGTCGTTATATAATTATCCGAATGTTTTATAATAACTGTTTTCCCCAGTTTGGGTTTATTGCCGGCAAAAAGCACATATCCATCTGCAGCAGCATATACATCCTTATTCTCCTCAACAACAAAGAGTATGCCGGGATTGAGGCGCCTTGTTTCAGTATAGGGGTCATTGACATATCCGTACTCCCTCAGAACCCAGCCGCTCACAGGAATAAGTGAGGGAATCTTGTCGGCATACGACTGATTGCTCAGAATATTATAAAAGGAGTCATAGGCAGTACGCATGAGAGATACTGTACTGAGCAGTGAATCAGGACTGTCAGGGAGTGAAAAGGACTGCTCTGAAGTATTGATAATGCCGGAGATATATTCATAAGAAGGTATTATTGATGCTGTAGTCCCTTTAATATCTTCTATTCCCTCTTCAATCCTCTCTATGGATTGCTGTGATTCCCTGTTCTTTATTGTCAGTACCGCAACATCCTCTCTCAATTGTCTTATAGCTGCATAATCCTTGATATTCCTGATATTATTGACTGTGATAACAGTGAGATACACGGAAAAACCCAGTACTGCAATAAGCACAATGGGTATAAGCACAATGAAGAATCTCTTTACACTGATATCTTCACTGCCGTGAGGTATTACGGATATCTTCAGTTTTCTCTTTTTCATTCTTCCCTGTACGGTTCAAGCAGACCTTTTGTCAGTCCCTTGAGCTTTGTTGTGGCTCTTTCCTTGAGCTGCCTGACCCTCTCTCTTGAAATATTCAATTTCTCGCCTATTTCCTCAAGTGTGTGCGGCCTGTTATCATCAAGACCGAAGTACTGTTTGAGGATGAATGCCTCTCTCTGGGTCAATTTTTCCAATTGTGAATCAAGGACCTCTTTATACCTTCTCCTCATAAAGGATTCTTCGGGTGTGAGGAATTTATCCTGAACTATTGTATTGGAGAGATAGAGGCTGTTATCATCAGTAAGCGGTGTGTTGAGCGACATCTCTGTCTTGGAGAGCATGAGGGCATTCTTTATCTCTTTTTCTGATAAATCCAATTTGAGAGCGAGGTCTTTGAGTGTGGGGACTTCTCCATATTCATTCTGCAGCTCCTCCTGTGTCTTCTTTATCTTATTGACCTTGCTTATCTGAGACATGGGAACGCGTATATTATTTGCATTCTCCATAATTGCCTTCATTATTGTCTGTCTGATCCACCAGACAGCATACGATATGAATTTCACATTCCTATCCGGGTCAAATTTCCTTGCAGCTCTCATGAGCCCGTAATTCGCCTCATTGATAAGTTCGGAGAGAGAGAGCCCTCTGCCCTGGTATTCCTTTGCAATATTCACGGCAAATCTCAGATTGCTTCTTACCAGCTTTTCTATGGCTTTCTTATCGCCATTCCTTATCCTCTCTCCAAGCTTCTTCTCTTCCTCCCTGTCAATGAGGGGAATATCCTTTATTTCCTTAAAATAGATCTGCAGGGATTTATCATTTAAATCATTATATGCGATATTGAGCCTCTTTTATTTATTCTCTATCACTTTCCACATATTGACCCTGCCTCTCTTCAGTGTGAGCAGGATTTTCTCTTTGTCTGCATATTTTTTTCTCAGTGTATTGAAATCATTAATATCGTCAACTGACTCATTCTCAATCTTTACAATAACATCACCGGGTTTTATTCCTTCTTCAAGAACAGGTGAATCCCTCTTGATATCAGTTATAATAACGCCGCGGGAGACCTGTATATTGTATCTTTCTCTTGTTTCATCATCAATGCCTGTTACTTCAATACCGAGCCACTCCCTGGACTCTTCTGTCTCCTTCTGAGCTACGGGCTCTGACTCCAGTTCTCCTATTGCTATGGACAGTGTCTTTTCCTTTTTATCCCTGATTATCTTGACATTGACTGTCCTGCCGACCTTTGTGTTTGCAACAGCAATACGGAATCTTGAAACATTTTCAATGGGTTTACCGTCAAATTCTATAATTACATCACCGTCTTTAAGACCGCCTTTATCAGCTGGTGCGCCCTCTTCAACCTGAGCTATAAGCACACCCTGCCGGTCTTGAGCCAGACCGAATTTTTCCTTGAGTTCGGGTGTCAGTTCCTGGGGATAGACACCCAGATAGCCCCTGGTAACAGTGCCTGTCTGGAGCAATTGCTCCACTACCTCTATAGCCATATTGGAGGGGATTGCAAATCCGATGCCCACATTGCCGCCTGATGGCGAGGCAATTGCTGAATTGATTCCGACAACAGTCCCGTTTATATCAACAAGGGGTCCACCGCTGTTACCCGGGTTAATGGACGCATCTGTCTGGATGAAGTCCTGATAGACAGGAGCTCCTCTCATATTGAGCTTTGACCTGTTCTTTGCAGAAACAACACCTACAGTCACAGTACCGTCAAATCCGAATGGATTGCCCACAGCCATAACCCAGTCGCCTACAAAGAGGGTCTGGGAATCACCAAATGGTATATAGGGCAGATCCTCGGCGCCCCTTATCTTTATTACAGCCAGATCTGTTCTCTCGTCCAGTCCTATGATCTCAATCTCTTCACCGGAAAATTCCCTTCCGTCCTGAAGCTTCACTGTAATTTTATCAGCATTCCTCACAACATGATTATTGGTTACAATATAGCCGTCTTCATTGAATATAAAACCGCTGCCCATTGACTGATTTTTTCTCTCCATTTCAGGCATATCACGGAAGAAACGCTTGAAGAAAGGGTCATCAAAGGGGAAATATGATTCAGCCTTCACAGTGAATTCCGTATTGATGTGAACAACAGCAGGGGTTACCCGTGCAGCCAGTTCCCTGAAGGATGTATGCCCGGAATTGTCCGATGTGCCCGGTGATTCCACCCTGTGAATAAGTGCGTCTTCTGATGCTGCAGTGTCCTTGACCATTGTAGCTGTAATAGCACCAAGGAAAAAAACAAGTATAATAATGAATATGGTTGATAAAATCCGTTTCATGTGTACCTCCTTAAGATGACAGAAGAAATGCTTAAATCTTCTTTACCTCTTTTTCTTTCTTCTCCAGAAGCTTGTGCAGTTTTTTGATATTGGAAAGCTTCTGTTTGAATTCCTTGTCCTGAGAGAGACGTTTCTGCTCTTTCTCAACAACAAAATTATAAACATAGCCGCCCAGATTGGTCAATGCTTTCTCTATCTTGTATTCAAGACCTGCAATTTCCATCTTCCTGCTGGACAACTTTGTAATCTCCTCGGATTTTTCCAATGCCTGAGAGAGATTGTTCTTTACTCTTTCCCATAAACTTTTTTCCATAAATTAAACCCCCGTTTTTCTTATATAATATTATAAACAGACCAATTGTCAATAGATAACAAAAATCAGAGCAAATTGACAGAATTCGTGACTTGAAACTGTATTTACCACCAGCCACCAGCATACCAGCCACAAGCAACTAAATTCCTACCCGCTCTACACGCTCTGGTGTTCACACGAATCACACGGTCTTGACTATCAACCATAAACCATTGACTATTGACTTGGCTGAAAGCCGGTCCCGTTGTACGTTGTACGAGATCATTTCTAATTATAGTGTACATACAAATTGCATTAACTTGACTAGCATAACAACAATGCTATAATATTGATTATAATGTAAATTGAAAGGGTAGAGATTATTTTATTAAATCAATTGGAAGGGATTTAGAAATGAATAAACTTGAATTAATAGATAGATTAAGAGATATTGAATGGGAAAATTTTGAAGTAAAATCTGCTGTTAATGAAATTCCTAAAAATGTTTGGAGAACTGTTTCAGCCTTTGCAAATACTTCAGGCGGTTGGTTGATTTTTGGCGTGGAGCAAAGTGAAGATGATTTTATTGTGAAAGGAGTAAGAAAACCAGAAAAAATTGAACAGGAGTTTACAACAACATTACGAGGAGAGAAATTTAATCAAAAAATAATTCCAAAATGCAAAAAGTATAATATTGAGAACAAAATTATACTTGCTTTTTATATTCCGCTTTTCAAAACTCGGCCTGTATATTATAACACACCAAAGAATTCTTTTATAAGAACAGCCTCAGGAAATCAAAGATTAACAAAAGAGGAGATAGATTCACTATTCAGGCAATCTGCTTACGGCACTAAAGACAGAGAACTAACTAATCTAAAAATAGAGGATTTAGATGAACATACTTTGAGACAATATAGATCCTATTTAAGACAAAATAGACCTGAGCATCACTACAACTTATTAGACTATACTGAATTTTTAACAAAAATAGGAGTAATAAGAGAGAACAAAGTAACCCTTGCTGGACTATTGATGTTTGGAACTGAAGGATCCATTGCTAAATATTTTTCTGATTTTAAGATTGACTATATTGAAATACCGGGTAAAACCTATAAATCCGCAACAACCAGATTTGATTTCCGTTTACAAGATTACCCTAATATATTTCAATATTTTTTTGTCATCTTTGACAGAATAATAAAAAAAATTGATGTACCTTTCAAACTTAAAGGAGTTTTTAGAGATGAAAATCAACCTCATGTAATAGCAATTAGAGAAGCATTAGTGAATTTGCTGATACATTCTGATTATTTTTCTCAGATAAAACCTCGGATTAGAGTTTTTACAGATAGAATAGAGTTTTATAATCCGGGTGCATTGCCTAAGCCTTATGAAGAACTGCAAAAAGGTGATATTTCTATGCCTAGAAATCCATTAATAACAAAAATGTTTAGAATAGTAGATTTAGCAGAAAGTGCTGGATATGGATTTGATAAAATGCTAACAGGATGGCAGAAACATTATAATTCCATACCGATAATTACAAGTGGAATTGATGATTATAGAATTGATTTCATGTTTGATAAAAAGGTCTCCCCTCACGCCCCCCCGCACGCCCCCCCGCACGGCGCCCCGCGCGGCCCGGGCCGGGGGGGGGGCG
>JAXHVG010000057.1:0-2477 GCA_034189245.1 Caldifarciminota bacterium | reverse complement strand
CATTTAGAGCTATTATGAAACTTTTGCATATAAATAGCAGTATTACGGGATTCAGTGAAATTAAGGTATGCTATTAATCATCTTAGGATTGGCATAAATTTTGTATAGTATAATACTAACTTTAATGAAAACTATATAGGAGGTTTAAATGAAGAAACTATTAGTAATTATGCTTGCACTGACTCTCTTCATTTCACTCTTTGCTGTACCGGCGCGACCGGGATTCAGGCCATTTAAGCAGCCTGACGGCAGCACAGTGATTTTGGAACTGAAGGGTGACGAGCATTTTCATTTTGCAGAGACCCGGGACGGGCACTCTGTAATAAAAGACGCAGAGGGATGGTGGACTTATGCCCAAAAGGTGGATGGTCTGCTGGTTCCTACAATGTTTATTGCAGGCAGGGACGAGTGTCCATTCCCCGGGCATTTAAGGCCTGAGGCAGATGCAGTAGCAGCACTGCCTGTCAATAAATACAGGCAGATAAACTGGAACAAATTCCCACAGCCGGATATTTATACTAAAGACGGCAGGGCAGACAAGAGAATACTCATTGCACTGGGGGCATTTTCTGACTCTACATACTTCGGCACTGATATCCCTGCAAATTATGATGACACCTGGGGTGTAGCTCCAGGATTCACATCAGCTGCAATACCAGGGGGTACAGCACATGACTCTGTTTACTGGGACAGTGTATTCTTCTCAGACAATAAAGCATCATTCAAGAAGTACTATGCAGAACTCTCTTTCGGCACATGGATAGCAGAAGGCCATGTACTGGGTCCTTTGGTACCACTGAAGAGACAAGGCAATAATTATATTCCTCAACCATACAGTGCTTACGGAGATGGTGCAGAATTAACCTACATGGAGCATATAGCTTATTCTTTGGATCAAAGAATGGATCTTTATGGTTCCAATGGTTCCGATTTTGATAGTGACGGTGCTGTCACATATGATGACTTTGATGGTGATGGCGACGGATATGTTGACCATTACGTTGTTGTAAGATGCGGCGGCGAGTGTTCATCCACAGGTGACCCTGCTGATATGTGGGCAACTAAATACAATGCTACAATAGGCACAGATAATGCTACCATATTAAATCCCGTTAATGCCGGAGAACTCACAGAACAGGACATCACAAGAGACCCCAGTCTGGACACAATGTATGTCCGTTCCAGGACAATGGGCATAGGTGTGCATGCACACGAGTCCTTCCATGCATTTGGAGCACCTGACCTCTATGACTATGGTTATGAGTCAACAACAGCAGGCGACTGGTCTCTTATGGACGGCGGTTCATGGACATCAGACGGAGTACAGCCGGCATCAAGGCCAGCTCATCCCGGTGCCATGCTCCAGTATGATATACCGGGAGCACCGGAATCACAGACAGACGGTTTCTTCTCCACAGGATGGGCACAGTCCATTTCAACAAACGGCAGATACCCTGTTGTCGGTCTGGGACATGGCCCCACATACGGCGGACCGCGTCTCTATCTTGTGCAGAACGGCAATTTCCAGACTAAGAATGAATACTTCCTCATTGAGAACAGATGTGATGTAGGGGAATTTGAAGGCAATCTCCCTGAACACGGTCTTGTTATATCTCACTATGACCCATCTGAAAAGGGTTCACGGTACAATGAAGGACCGGGTGATGCCACTTACTATACATACTGGATTGAACAGGATGGTTTTGACCCGCAGGTGCATGTGGATAATCCCATTGATACAATATACAGGAATGTCATGACTGCTGCATACAGGGCAGGAGACAGTGACCATTTTGACAATACGACATCTGCCGGTTCAAACAGCAATGACCTGTCTGTTGACGGACCCCATATCATAGACATATCAGCACCGGGTGATACAATGTGGTTTACACTGGACAATTGCGCAACACCCGGTTCACCGGTATTTGCCAAACTGGATATCACTATACTGGATAATATCGCAGGTTATGGTGACAATGACGGTCTGGCTGACCCGGATGAGATGTTTGACCTTGTTGTCAATATCAAGAATGTCGGCAGTAATGCAAACAATGTAACAGGTGTATTGACAAGCAAAGACGGCAAAGCAACAATAAGTGACGCCAATGGTACATGGGGCAATATTGCAACAGATGCATCTGCCGAAAACACTGCAGATGCTCTGAGGATCAAACTGGAACCCGGTTATGGCCCCGGTGAATATGTCAGATGCAATCTCGCTGTAACGAGTAATGAAGGTGCAACAACAGATATTGAAATTGCTCTGTTGATCAATGATCCAAAGGTTGTTGATCATTTTGACTTGAAAGACATTCGCGGTGGAATGGCTGACCCGTCAGGCATTGATATTAATTATCATCCCACACTCGGATGGATCATGTTTGCATCCGGTACAGGCCTCGGTACAGTCACGGGTGATGTTGGTCAAAATAGAATATATGCCTGGACACATGCCCAAGGAGGATGGTCCGGCC
>JAXHVG010000056.1:0-5416 GCA_034189245.1 Caldifarciminota bacterium | reverse complement strand
TATGTCTGTGTATCTGGATTATCATCCGTAAGCCTCCTGATATGCTCCCATATCTCATCACTGTCCGACATATACATACTGTAATTGGACAGTGTTTTATCATATGTTATCTCCGGACCTGCCCAGTCAGGTACAGGCGGTATATATTCTTCTGTGATCTCTGTTTCCAGTACAGATAACCCGCTGTACCTATTGGTGAAATTATCCAGCACAGTACTGTCGGAGAGGGCGTATCTCTTCTTTATAAGCCTGCTGTCATCATCTTCAATAATTGCTGCAAGCTCCGGGACTGTGCATGTAAATTCATATTCCTCTCTCTCAATGCCCTGTCCCCTCTTTGAATTTATCTCTATGTGACTTTTATCTATCATTCTCAATCTGGCAGTATCATTGAGAAGACGGAAATGAGGAGGCACACGGACACTTTCACCCCTGATATTGAGAGTATTGTCCTTCAAACTGCATTCAATATATATCTGTTCAATCAAACTGTAATCTACTCCCGATAGATCCGGAATATCCAAAACAATGAACCGTCTTTCTTTCTCTTTACCCATTACCCTATTATAGGCAGACCTGCATATATTTCAATCCATTTTTCTCAGTCCAATTCCCAAGGACGTATGTTGAAATTGTCGACATTTTTACTTCCGCTTTATAATTTTATTTATAGTAGATCTATGCAGACCGAGATACCGGGATATCTCTGACTGGGAGTATCCGTTTTTATGCATCTCATTTATAATCTCACGTATTAGTTTCTTTTCTCTCCCTGTTCTGTGTCTATTAAGAGAAAATATATCAGCGGGCAGATTCCTCTCTCTCATCAGAATTCTCAGAGATTTCGCCAATTCATCTTGCCTTCTTTCATTGAATTTTCCCATTCCCCTGCCCGGTTGCCTTTTTAATAACTTCACATACTCCTCTTTTGAACCAATGCAATTCCTATATGTTTCATAATCTCTATCTGTTATTTCATTATCAAAATCATATTTCTGCAATGTTTCAATATAAGCCTTTCTGCCACTGTAGAATCCTATACTGCTGAAAGGATATGTCTTGTGATCTTCTGTTATACCTGATTTCTCAGGCAGATAATGTATATTGTTTATTACTCTGGGCATATCATTTGATTCATTGAGTATAATGTAATTTTCATATCTTCCTTGGTGAACATAACCGACTGTTTCATACTTTTCATTGAAATACATTGAGTATTTGGTTTCAAGTTTCAACATAAATTGTGCTAATGTAGTATTATTCCGGTAAACAAGCAAATAGTATTCTGTTCGCAGAAGACTATAGGCGATTAATTTCATATCTGTTTCATCAATGACTTGCTTGAGCATATTGATAAAAGCGCCCATATCATCATAATTGAAGAAAAGAGGATTATTCCTCTGCCCTCTCACATGTATGAGGTAATAATAACCCTTTTTATCTATACGTGCCCAATCCATAATAATATTATACAGGAAATGTCGACAATTTCAACATCCGTCCTTGGGATTTGGAGTATTTATCACTTGCATTTTTTCGGGGTTTTGATAAAATCCCATTATGAGTGATCTACAGGTATTCAAGCGTATTTTTGATATTATTTCATCTGTCCTTCTCCTTCTGGCAGTAATGCCTCTTATTCTGATTATTGCATTAGTGCTGCTCATTACACAGGGGAGGCCTATTTTCTTTATTCAGAAGCGTATTGGTAAAGACGGCAGGCATTTTGATCTGCTCAAGTTCCGGACAATGATAGTCAATGCAATTGACAAGGGTGACGGTATATTCATCAAGGATAATGACACCCGCATCACCGGGCCGGGATATATACTGAGGAGATATTCACTGGACGAACTCCCGCAGCTCTTCAATGTTATCAAAGGAGATATGAGTGTTGTGGGGCCCAGACCGCCGCTTACCTATTATCCGTACAGATATGAGGATTATCCTGAAAAATACTCGGCGCGTTTCAGGGTCAAACCGGGACTTACAGGCCTGGCTCAGATAAATGGCAGGAACAATATACAGTGGGAGGAGCGCTTTGTATATGATATTGATTATGTTTCCAATGGCTCCTTTCATCATGATATAATAATACTTCTCAAATCAGTATATAAGGTATTGAAGAAGGAAGACATATTTATATAATCAGTTTTAAGGATTAAAAGGGGGAGCATTGAAATTTGCACTGATTGCCCTGATTGTTATTATTGCAGCAGCTTGTCTGTATGGTATTGAGGATAGTTCCGGCAGAGAGGATTTCCAATCCATTCACCAGCTGCAGTATGAAGAGCATGAGACGGATTCTCATATGCCTATGCATGAAGAGTATGAAACTGACACTGATACTTATTATTATATACTGGCAGGAGTACTTATAATAATCATCATGGTAACTGTGTACAGGTATAGAAGATATGAAGACAATGATTAAATTCCTCTTAGCAGCAATTATTGTAATGACTGTCTGTGGATTTACTTCCATTCATCACAGACAGGACAGTATGAACAGACCTGCAGCTGATTACAGGTCTGTCCCCTTTACAAGGGAAAAGGCCGCAGTATCAGACAAGGGTATTGCCCGCACATACTTCGGTTATCTTCCCTACTGGATTGACACATCAGCATATGATAATTTCCGATATGAATTCCTCACTGATATTGCCTATTTCTCCATTGAAATGGGAACAGACGGTTCTCTCGGTTCTCTGCCTAATGCATCCCGTTTCAGCAGGATTTACAGTGACTGCAGGAAATACGGTGTGGATATTCACATGACCATTACACTGTTCGGTTCATCATCTGTTGCCTCATTCCTCAATTCATCAGCAGCAAGGAATAACGGTGTCTCAAATATTTCCTCACTTATAGGCACATATGACCTGGACGGCATCAATATTGATTTTGAATTCGTTACAGAGAGTGCGAGGGATTCATTCACATTATTCATTGATTCACTTGAGAATTATCTGCACTATCACAGTGAAGGCAGAAAGGAACTCTCCATTGCAATGCCTGCTGTTGTTTCATGGTATCCGGGCTATGACTTCTATAATCTCGGACTCCTTGCTGACGGACTGTTCATTATGGCTTATGATTATCATTACAGTGGTTCAGACAATGCAGGTCCTGTTGCACCGACAGTAAACAGCAGTTTCTGGGGATACTATGCAGTCAATACAACTGTGGGTGATTATATTGATGCAGGTGTTGACAGACGTAAAATCATTCTCGGCATACCGTATTACGGCTATGACTGGCCTACTGTTGATGATACAAGAAATGCACAGACAACAGGAAGCGGCAGTGCTGTGATATACAGGTATGCGAAGAGCAATGCTGAGACATATAACAGGGAATGGGACACAGACAGTTATACGCCTTTTTATGACTATTATTCGACTGAGTGGCATCAATGCTGGTATGATGATTCGCTGAGTATAAATGGTAAATTGTCCATTGCCTCAGACAGCATGCTTCAGGGTGCCGGATGCTGGGCACTGGGTTATGATGATGGTGAGAATGATGTATGGAATGAAATAGAGAATGCCTTCTGGTATGAACCGCCTGACAATCACTTCATTGTGAGGATCAATACACCGGGACTCAATGTGCGGAAGGGACCCGGGATAGAATATGACACACTCTCTGTTGTGCATGAGAATGAACTGTATCCTGTATTCCTTGCAGACGGCAACTGGTACAAGATATACTATCCCTCAGGCTCAGGCCCCTCTTACGGATGGATATACGGAGGCAATGGCTACTCTTCAGTATATGCCGAAGGCCTGCCCGATGACTCCCTGATAAGGATAACAGCTTCACTGCTCAATGTACGTTCAGCCCCCACAACAGATTCTACTGTTATTACACAGGCATCAAGGGGCCAGTGCTTTGCAGTTGATTCTTCTTCGGGCAACTGGGCACGGTTATTCCTTGCTGACAGCAATATTTACGGCTGGACTTATTATACCACTTATTCAAGGACAGTTCCCTTTCCGGAGGATTCCAATGAACTGAATCTGCATATTGATTCCATTGTCTCCCCGGATACTGTTTACACCAGTGACGGCAGTTTTACGCTTATTATGTATATGACAAATAACAGCTATTCCATTCCTGATTCAGGTGTAAATCTTACAGGATACAACAATTCCCCATTCTATGAATCTATCACATGGTCAGACAGTTCGGCAGTGTCAACAGGGGGATATAGTGGTATTGTCAATCAGCATTTTACGAGGACAGCTTTCATGGGCATTCCCTCAATTGCAGATACATCGCTTGTCTGTGACACATTTTTCCTATCCAAATCAGGTCTATCTGTGTCAAATGACATTGTTATCAGTGTAATTGTCGCCAATGACAATTTATCTATCCATAGAGAGGAGAGACACCCTTATTCACAGAGCAGTAAGGAAGGCATCGTGGTTGTATATGATATGCTGGGAAGGAAACTCCTGGAGAAGAGGATAAGCGCGCATCTTTCACCTGTTCTCAACCTCAAGGCAGGTGTCTATTTCATTCAGTTCAACAATGAATTTACCAAAAGGGTCATTGTAAGGTAATAGGCATTATTCCTCTTGCTTTCTGTAATGATAATCCACACCCTCTCATGAAAATAGTAAATCAGCATCTTATCGATAATCTCTGTTATTGCCGCAGAGCCTGCCAGACTGACCTCCCTGCTGAAAATATAGACAATAAACAATGTATCCGGTGTTCCTAAAATACGCCATCCCGCTGTTTTCATAATTGTCTCAACCCAGCCCATACTTCCCGGTTTTGTGTGTGTTTTGAATACTGTGAATCAAGCCCTGTCATATGTATAATGGAGTATCTGTTTGGTGAATATCTCAACAATACCCACACATCCTGCAAACACTATCTCGCCTGAGAAGATATAGACGAGCAGAATTGTTGTGAGGGTCGCAATGACCCTCAGTGTGATGAATTTGATTATTGATGCTTTTCTATTCATATTATTACTGCCTTTTGATGATTCATTGATTCATTTGAATAATTCAGGAGATAATCAGTATTAGGAATTTATTCGCTATTGTCCCCTATCCTCTTCCTGAGTAACTCCCTTATCAATTTAATATCTGATTGGAACAATTCCTCATCATAGAGCTTCAGTCTCTGTGTCTTGTAATACTCAGCACCATTGAATTCCATATATGCTCTGCCGCGCACATATTCGCCATTGTATATACCCTCAACACTGCATATGCCCTGATATGTGTTCTTTATACTGTCTCCCCACATATTGTGATAATCATATTCCGGTATTATCAGCAGCTCTGTATTCTTGCTGCTGTCAAAGATACGCCATCCGAATGGGATGAGTGTTTCATCCTTCTTTATCTGTGATACGGGGATAACATATGCCTTCTCTGTAATACCCGCGCCTTCC
>JAXHVG010000055.1:0-6061 GCA_034189245.1 Caldifarciminota bacterium | reverse complement strand
TCAATATTGATAAAGAGTGTGTCCTCTTTCCACTCTTTATCAATATTGATAAGTGGGGCAGTTCATTTAATGAGCGTCTCAGTGAGCGTCTTAAAACAGGTGTACCTGTAATAGTGCAGGGCAGTCTGCGTCTCAATACATGGGAGGACAAGAATACGGGACAGAAGAGGAGTACTTATCAGATCAGGGCTTTCCGTGTTCACATTCTTGTGAAGAATGCGGAGAATCAGTACCGGGACAATGAGTCAGGCTCGGGAAATATAAATAATCAAATTGATAAGATTGATAAAGAATTCAATGAAATTGCTGATAATGAAAATATTGGAGGTGACGATGACATTCCATTCTAGAAAGAGAAGAAAATGCAGACTCTGTGTTGACCGGGTGGAGAGTGTAGATTACAAGGATACAAATCTGCTCAAACATTACATGGATACACAGGGAAAGATCATGCCGAGGAAAGCGACAAAACTCTGTGCAAAGCATCAGAGAATGGTTGCAAAGGCAGTCAAACAGGCAAGGAATATCTCCCTGCTGCCCTATGTCAATGATTATATCAAATAGGAGAATCCAATGAAGATTATATTGAGAAAATCAGTGGATAATGTGGGAAACAGAGGTGATACTGTTGATGTCAAATCAGGTTTTGCAAGAAATTATCTTATTCCCAAGGGACTGGCATTCCCTTTCAGCCCCGGAAACATGAAGAGATTTGAAGAAGAGAAAAGGAATCACAGTATTCAGGAATCAAAGAATATTGAGGAAGCAAATGCCAATAAGAAGCAATTGGAAGAGGAATCAATTACAATCAAGCAGAAGGCACATGACAATGATGAACTCTATGGTTCTGTCAATGCTCAGCTTATAGCTGAAAACCTCAGGGAATCCGGCTATGAGATTGATAAGAGTGCAGTAATTCTTGATGATCCTATTAAAAAGCTCGGTATCTATGATATTGAGGTAAAATTACACCCGGAAGTTACAGCAGTAGTAAAGGTCTGGGTAGTGAAGGATGAATGAATTTCTCAGCAATAATCTGATGTTTACAATCCTCCTGTCAGGTCATCTGGCAGGAGATTTTCTTTTTCAGACAGATCTGATCTACAGGCTCAAGAAGACCTCTTTCTACGGTCAGCTGATACATGCATTCATCAATGCAGCACTGATATCAATCCTGCTTATTATATTGTACCGCGATATCTCTCTGATGCTTATTTCAATGGTCATTGTTTTTACCACTCATCTGATCATTGATTATTCAAAGGTGAAACTGCCCTTCAAGAATCCGTTTATCTTTATAATTGACCAGTTGCTTCATATCGGCATACTGCTCATTCTCGCAATAATAATGAATGAGGGTTACTCTTCTGTCTTTATAACCGGCAATAATCTTAAAATTCCCGTACTCATAAATACAATTCTTATTGCAGCCCTCTTTCTCAAGTATCTTAATGGTTCTATCAGAAAATATATGGGTAAGGAGAAAGAAAAGGGTTTCCTCAAAGAGAATGCGGGAGCACTGGAGAGGATAATCATACTGTTTTTTGCCTATATGCACGGATTCTTCTTTATTATGATTCCCCTTATAATAATACCCCGTATTGTATACGGCATTCACAGGGGAGATGAGTATATTTTTTACGATACATTATTCTCAATGATCACTGCTTCACTTGCAGGCATACTCCTCAGACAATTCACTGTAAACAGTCCTATCAGTCCTATTATATTCATGTCGGCAATGCTCATATTCATTGCTCTTCATATTACAGTATCCATTCTTTCGGACATTATTGAAAGAGCATTCTATTGACAATTGGTAATATAATAATAGAATAAGAAATAATACAATGAAAATAAACTAGGAGTTAATATGCATAAAAATTATCTTATTGTTATTATGGTCATTCTGCTTACTGCAGCAGGGTGCTATATGATTCCCGGTAAAATGGTTTCAGTGCCGGACCTGACAATCAGTATTCCTCTGGGTGACACAACAGTCACTGTGGCTCAGGCAGCACTGGAGGATACAGAGCATATTTCAATAATAGGTGATACTGTGTTTGCTCAGACCAAGACGCGGTCAAGGACGAACATCCCCTCAATACCCGCAGGTTCTTTGAGGATATCCATTAATATTGAGGAATTGATACCGGAGGATATCATTGACACAACTTCTGATTCAACACACTTCAATACAACAATTGACAGGATAAGCAATTTTATAACAATTTACGGAGATTTCACTGATACTGCTTCAGGCAGAATCCATCATCTGATAACCAACAGGCAGAATGACACAACATACAATAATACAGTGAGTATTGAAATACCTGCAGGCAGTTACGATTCAACATCTCCATTTGAAGAGATACTGACAATCAGTGATTTCCCTGTGGGGGATTACAGACATGATATTGATATTGTTGTTGACAGTGCTGATTATACAATGCGCAGGGCTGAATCCTATTCGCGGATGGCTCTGAGTTTTGACCTGGCAGGGGATCAGGTAGTGATATTTGCCCGCAAACAGGGTCTCATATCACCCCCGGATTCCACTGCCCTTGATCTGATAAATTCGGTTTATGTCAATCTTGACATAACCAACAGGCTGCCCTTCCGCTCAAATCTTATATTTGCATTATACGATAAACCCGGTGACATGGTCATGCTTGATACATTCTCCATTCCCTCTGCTCCGATAAATACTGAGGGTGTGACAACTGGTTCAGCTGTTTATCAATTCACTCTGGAACTGGACACAACACTGTACCAGCTCTTTGTATATGATACAATGCAGTACAAGGCAAGATTGGAGATACCGCCATATACGGATGAGAATGGCGATACTATCTATAATTCATTTGTCACTCCGACTGATTTTTTGACAATCGGCGGATATATTGTAGTGAATTTTGATCTGGATGACAATAAACTCTCGGACGAGAACAAAATATTCGGCGGGGGGCAGTAATGAGACGCATGATGATTATACTCTTTATTATTCTAATCTCGGCAATAAGTATATCTGCTGATGATATTTATATGGATTCGCCATTCAATACAGGTTCCAATGCACTGTTCTACAATCCGGCATTTCTGGGCAGACAGGATGTGCCGAAGAATGCAGTTGATTTCTACAGATTTGACCTGGGGTTCACCAACAATCTTATTTCACCGGATTTCACCGATTATCTCTTCCCCAATTCAGGTACAACTGACTTTGATATGATTTTTGGTAATAACACTGACACGAGTTCAATGAATGATACAATAACAGATGAGAAGAAACAGGCAATACTCCGTTCCATAGGCAATTATTTCTATCTCAGCCCCACAACATCACTCGCTCTGTCACCAGTACTGCCTCTCAATATCAAGATAGGCAATTTCGCATTCGGGCAGAAGAATTATGTGGGTGAACAGACGCATCTTCCTGCTGACATGTTCCAATTGCTCCTCTACGGCAATGAATTTGACAATACTTATGATTTCAGCGACCTCCATCTTGACGCACAGGCATATATGGCATTCTCCACTGGTCTTGGTGCGGAAATACCTCTGGACAACGGCATGTCAGTCAATTTCGGATTGTCAGGCGCATATCTTGCAGGATTCGGTTATTTTGAAGTGAATGCTGATTCCACTGTACTGGAATCCGAGACAAGCCATTTGAGACAGACATCGTATCTCACAGTGAAGTACGGTCTGCCGATGCCGCTCTATCTGGACAGTATGTATTATGATGAGAGCTACAGTGAAAATTATGAACCTGAAATCAATGGAGAAAATCTATTCCCCCCCCCGGGCAATGGATTTGATCTCAATATTGGTCTTGCTCTCAATCTGACAGATGAACTGCTCCTTGAAACATCGTATAATCATGCAATATCAAGGGTTTACTGGGGCAATACAGGAAAGCAGTACACTGTTATAATGAAAACAGACAGTATCAATGCTGCATATATATACGGACAGTACGACACACTGAGCAGTGATTCGTCAATAAGCGGGGATGACATACAGGAGATTCTGATGGACTCCATGCTCTATGATACAATAATACTGGAGGAGGATGAGCTTGTCTCTATCCTTGAACCGCAGTTCAATCTCGGCATTCTCTATCATATGAAATATCTGCCGCTGTCAACCTTTATCAGATATACACAGGGATTTAAGAATACTGCTTTCAGTTCTGTTTATCCCAAATTCACTGCAGGTGTTCAATACACGATGTGGAGATGGCTCCTTCTGGAGAGTGCATTTGCATTCGGGGGCAGGGAGAAATTCCAGTTCAATGTAGGTTTCGGATTCAATTTTGACAAATATACGACAGACATACAATTCACGCAGGACAGGGGTGTATTCCAGTACAACAAGGGGCTGCATCTCTCACTCAATGCAGGACTGCATTCAACAACATACGGCAGATTCAGCGGAACTGTAATTGATTCCATTACAAAGGAACCGCTTATTGCCAAACTTACTGTGAGGAGGAATAATGCTCCGGGCATTGACACAATAATAACGGACTCAACAGGATATTTCAGCAGGAATTACAGGAATACACGTCTCTCTGTCATGGTAACAGCAGAGAATTATGATACTATTGTGGATTCAATGGACATACTGAAGAGGGATGATATTGAGAGACTCTATAAACTAAATCCTGCAGGCGGACGCCTTCTTGTCAAGGTCATTGACGGTGTTTCAAAGAATATTATGCCCAATGCCATGGTCATATTCACTGATGATACCCTCTATACGGATTCAATGGGCACTGTGGAGAAGAGACTGGAAGAGGGTGAAAATGTCATTGTTGTGAAAGCAGAGAATAAAGAGGACAATGTCTTTACCATTGAAGTTGAGAAGGGCAAGAATTATTCCAAGCTTGTCAAGATGATGCCCCTATACGGTAAATTCAGGATATTCACATATAATGCTTCCACAGGCGACCCTGTGGAATCTGCAGTGAAGATTTATACAACGGATATGAAGACCACTGTTGATTCTTTAGGTACAGGCAGTGACGGGAAGGTTGATTCCAAGCCGATAAAGAAGGGCAATTACAATCTGCACATCATACCTGTTGAGGATAATTATATTGAACAGGATAAATACAATGTTGAGGTGAAGGGCGGCTATATCAAACAGGTTGATGTTGCACTGCTCAAGGAGAAGATGGTATTTGTCTTCAACAATATACTCTTTGACTTCAATAAGGCAACATTGAGGCCTGAATCCCATATTGTGATTGATTCACTTGCAACAATAATGCAGGAGAGTCCCTCAATAAGGGTTGAGATAGGCGGTCACACTGATACGAGGGGTTCTTCAAGCTATAATAAAAAATTATCCCAGGCAAGGGCCGAGTCAGTGCGTAATTATCTGATAAGCCGGCATGGTATTGATCCTGCAAGGATTATTGCAATAGGATACGGTGAAGACAGACCCATTGTGTATCCTGAGGAAACAGAGGCGGATTATCAGAAGAACAGAAGGGTTGAATTCACGGTTCTGGGTAATCAGTAATCAATAAACAGAAGGGGTATCTCTTATGGGTTTGAAGGATAAACTGAAGAAGTGGTTTTCACAGAGGTCTTCACTGCTCAAGGGCGGCGGAGAAGCAGCTATTGAAAAACAGAGGCAGAGGGGAAAACTCTTTGCCAGAGACAGAATTACTCATCTTCTGGACAAAGATACATTTGTGGAAACCGACCTCTTTGTTGAGCATAATGCCAAGGATTTCGGTCTGGACAAAAAGCATCTCCCTGCTGACGGTGTTATTACAGGATACGGGAAAATAAACGGCAGGAAGGTCTGTATCTTTGCTCAGGATTTCACTGTAGCAGGCGGTTCACTGGGCAAGATGCATGCTATGAAGATAACAAAGATCATGGATCTTGCAGGCAAGATGGGTGTGCCTGTAATCGGGCTCAATGATTCGGGCGGAGCGCGCATTCAGGAGGGTGTTGATGCACTTGCGGGCTATGGTGATATATTCTTCAGGAATTCACGTTACTCCGGTGTAATACCGCAGATATCTGTTGTACTGGGTCCC
>JAXHVG010000054.1:0-4012 GCA_034189245.1 Caldifarciminota bacterium | reverse complement strand
GCTGTAGTTTATGCAGCTGGAGAGATATGGAGAGTAAATGTAAACACAGGAGATAAAGAACTGTTGATTCGCAATGAAGGTGATAGATATAGATTATCTACAGCAGATTTTGATGTAGTTTATATTGCAATCCATGATACACTGAGATTGATAAGCGAATGGGATTCAACATATCTAATGGATGAGAATTATGATAATTGGAAGACAATCGGAGGATATACTTGTCCTCAAATAAGTGAAGATGGTAAAGCGATTGTTTATCTGAAAATAAGCAATGCAGTTGCAAGCACATATGTAAATCGTTTGAATCTTGATACAGGCGTAGAAACAGTTCTATGGGAAACAACAGAATACATTAAAGTGATTGACTATGATTTTGATAGAAACCTGCTTTTACTCAATAACATCAGATTAATTAATTTAAATACAGGTATGGATACGGTTCTAATAAAAGATTACGAAGAAATAAGCGGATATACACTATGGGGGCCTGAAATGTATTCACGATATGGCAGAATTTTAGATGAGAAAATAATAATTGATTCATACTTAAATAATGGCGAATACAGTAAGGTTTTCATAGATATAGATAGTTTAGACAATAAAAGTTTAAAATATGGAATGAGAGGTATACCCAATTCAGATAAAACAAGATATGCTTTTGGTACATATACACATATAGAGATATTTAATGCACATGGAACGCTCATAGATACTATTCGGTTTCCAAGTAATGAATTATAATTGGAGGGAAATGTGAAAAAAAGTATAATATTATTTCTACTATTAATTCTATCAATTATTTTAATAGCAGATGAGTATAGACCATACATGGTGGTCTATCTACACGGCTATAATGCTAATCTGTTCAATGAAACAAATTTCGGAACAGTTATTAATTATTCTCATATAAAAGGGAAAGTACAAAATCCTACTACTTTCTCCCCAGTAAAAACTGTTATTAATGAAGAATGGGGAGATTATTATATATCAAGAAATGTTATGAAAAGGATAGAAGAAGGAAAATTAGCACACAGATGTTTAACATACAATAAGGATATATTGAATTATTGGCATGAAAAGGATTCTCTTTATCACCAATCAGTTTATTGGACAAAAAATGACGTAGGTGACTTTTCTGATGTTCCTTTGTTTCCCGTCAGGGAAGTTCGTACAAAAAGGGTCTTTTCTTAAGGTGTAGATTAGATTAGAATCAAAGCCAAGAAAGGAGGCCTAAAATGAAAGGTGAAAGCCAAAGCGCAAAATCAATTGTTCGGGAGATCAGGAGAAAGACAAGAAGGAAGTACTCAATAGAAGAAAAGATACGGATAGTACTGGAAGGGCTGAGAAGAGAAGACACAGTAGCCAGCATATGCAGGCGGGAAGGCATACATCAGAACCTGTACTACAAATGGATAAATGTTTTTTGGGACGCTGGGAAAAAGCGACTCGAGGGAGATACGAAGAGAGAGGCGGATTCAGGAGAAGTACAACAGCTCAGAGAAGAGAATGACGAGTTAAAGCGTCTTGTAGCGGAACTTAGTTTGAAGAACAGGGTGCTAAAAAAAATCTCACTGGCAGACTGAGAGAAGCGGGTCATTATATGAAATACAATCAAGCAGAGAAGTATGAGATAATAAGGATAGTTGAAGGCTCAAAAGTCAGTATAAAACAGACATTAAAAGAGATTGATGTGCCCAGAAGCACATTCAATGAGTGGTATTCCAGATATAAGAAGAACGGATATGATGGTCTTGCGGACAGACGCAAGGGCCATAAACGGATCTGGAACAAAATACCGGAAAGCGAGAGAGAGAAAGTCGTAGAGACAGCCCTTGAACATACAGAGAAGTCACCACGCGAGATAAGCTGCCTGTTTACAGACAGAGAGAGCTATTATATATCAGAAAGCAGCGTGTACAGGATACTGAAGAAGAGAGGTCTTATAACAAGTCCTGCGTATAATATCATCAAGGCAAAGGATAAATATGAGTATCAGCCGGGAAGAGTAAATGAGCAATGGCAGACGGACTTTACCTATATGAAGATAATAGACTGGGGCTGGTATTACTTGTCCACTATACTGGATGATTACTCAAGATACATCATAACCTGGAAACTGTGTGAAGGACTTGATTGGGAAGCAGCCAAAGCAACAATGGAGCAGGCACTCAGAGTAACAGGACTGCAAGATAAACCCAAAAAATACAAACCGAGACTTCTCAGTGACAATGGCTCAGGATATATACACAAAGAGTTTGAGTTATATCTGAAAGAAAATGATGTGGGTCATATCAGAGGGAGACCGTATCATCCGCAGACACAGGGTAAGATAGAGAGATATCACAGGTCAATGAAGAATGTGCTTCTGCTGGATAATTACTATACGCCGGAGGAACTGGAGAAACAAATAGCAAAGTGGGTATATTATTACAACAATGAAAGGTATCATGAATCATTGAACAATGTTACGCCTGCAGACCGATATTACGGGAGAGAGAAAGAGATACTGAAAAAGAGAGAGGAGATAAAGAAGTACACAATGCTTGCCAGAAAATTAACCTATGAGATGTCTTTACAGACAAGAGAAATGAGTTTATGATTAAAAAAGATCTTAACACAATCTACACCTTATTTTTTATGCCCAAATGTACGAACTCAGCTGACGACATACAATGTCTTCGCACATATCAGCCCTTGCCTTGACCCTGTAAGTGCCCGGCGGCAGTTCCACCCTGATATTGCCGTCAGGCACAAACAAAGGTTCCAAGGGAGGTATTATAAATTCTATCATGCCGTCTGTTAATTGCTTATTGTCTTCATACATAATATTGAATACAGCGTGTCCCATCTCTTCTTCAACCTTCGGTGTGCCGAAAGGAGAGAATGTATATGCAAGGCCCAGTTCCACCCTGGGGTTGAGGTCTGCATTGTCTGAACGGAATAATTCAATATGAGTCAGTGCTGCATTGACTGCAACCTGCTTGAAATTATAGCATAGTCCCGCATTGACATCACGCCCGTCAAAATCCGCCTTGAGTGATGTATTGAATACAAGGGGTATCTCAAATCCGCCGAATAGCCCGAACATAAATTCATTTGCCATATTGCCTGCAACAGCATAATCCTCAAAGAGCACTACTGAAGAGAGGAATCTGCCGTAATCATATCCGACAAACTCTCCCCTGCCTATGCCGAGTGTATATCTGCCTGCCCTGCCGAAATCCTTTGTTGCCACAATATAAGCGCTGAGCATATCAGATGAACGGTTGGGATAGGCATTATCAATCAGACCTGCTGAAATGCTGTCACTGCCCCCGCCTTCATCTATATAACGCCTGTATGTGATATTCTTTATGCCGATGTCCAGAGCCGGTTTACTGTCTTCATCTTTCATCAGGGAAAACTGCACCTGCCCTGCATAGTCCTTGTATGTGTACATATGAAGGGACACATTGGCAATGCCCAGAAGTCCGTAGGTTGCTCCCAGGTTGTAGGAGAACGGTATGGGGTCACTTGCAGGACTCAGTGACATGGAGTTGTAGAGTGATACATTGATATCCCCATTATTAAGCACACCTGCAGCAGGTACAGATATGACCTCAGACGGTACAGCACATAATGCGCTTAGAGACACGCTAATTATTATTGCTGCTACAGTTATTATGAATTTTATTCCTTTTACCATTATTCCCCCTGGTACTCTAATAAAGAACTGTATTAATTGTTTATTTTTGTCAATTATTTCATTTTAACTCTTTTGATTATATATAAATATTTGGGGGTGTCAAGGAGAATTCACGTGTGATACGTGTGTTTCGTGTGATACGATAAAAAAGGAGGTAAAAGGTAAAAGGTAAAAGGTAAAAGAAGGATAAAGAGCAGGGAGAAGTAAGTTCGTACAACGTACAACGTACAACGGAAGACCGGCTGGAAGCCGGGAATACAGATTCAAGATTCAAGTTGCAAGTTACAAGTAGGGGCGGTTCGCGAACCGCCCGGGAAGGATGTG
>JAXHVG010000053.1:0-6218 GCA_034189245.1 Caldifarciminota bacterium | reverse complement strand
CAGAGTTTGCATTCAAATTAGCATCAATTGTATAACCACCCCATGAGGTACCATAATCAGATGAGGTATTCAATCCGTAAATCCCATATCCATCTGCAGCGAGCATACTTACTTGATTTCCGTCATAGTTGACTGCAATGGAAGGTGCAAAGGCCAAATAATTAACAGTATCAGAAATAAGATAGGGTGTTGACCATGCGTTACCGCCAGGTCCTGAAATGTCTGTTGTGAACCACACTCCATGAATGGTTGAGGTTCCCTTATTGAATACAATATTCGGGTAACCTGCATATGGGTCTATGGTTATAGAACTGTAATTTCGTCCCATGCTGGAATCTGAAACAATATCCTCAGGTGCTGACCATGTCTGACCTGTATCAGATGAAAATATGTATTGCAGTCCTGTGAATTTTCCGGAATTGTTGTCATATTGAGAAGCAATGATATGCATATATTCCAAATCATATTCTGCAATAAATGATGTCAATGCCGGAGGCATGAATCCCCTAATATTCCCCAGAGGCAGTAATGCTTTACCGCCTGAAAGAATCGCCAGTGAATCCTTTGGAACACTCGGGTTAAATATTTCATTTTCACCAATTGAAATCTGTTCTTTGATGAATTGATCTGTTCCTGCAGAAATAAAAACCAATGCACATAAGATAATAAATAAAATAATAAATTTTTTCATTTGCCCTCCAAAATTTATTTTCTATATTATATCAGATTAAACAATATCTGTCAAATATTATGACATTGAAAAAAACTCTCATTATGATAAAATAATACAAATATAGACTTGGGGGTTTTATGCAGATAACTGTTTGTTTCTATTCACTTACAGGTCATGTATTCCAACTTGCTCAGAAGGTTGCAGAGGGTATTGAAGAAGCAGGAGGCACACCGTATCTCTGCCGTGTGCCTGAGACACTTCCGCATGAAATAATAGAAAAGACGGGAGCAGCAGAATCAGTTAAGTCCATGTCCCATATTCCCGAGTGCACAGTTGATGATCTTGCTCAGGGTGAAGCAGTGATATTCGGCACACCGACACGGTTCGGCAATATGTGCGGTCAGATGCGGCAATTCCTTGATTCAACAGGCCGTCTCTGGGCTGATAAGTCACTTGTAGGCAAGATAGGTTCTGTGTTTGTCTCAACTGCGACCCAGCATGGCGGACAGGAGGCAACAATACGGTCCTTTCATATTACATTGATGCATCACGGTATGCTCATAGCAGGTCTGCCGTATATTTTCAATAAACAGAATGATCTTTCTCAAGTCAATGGCTGCTCGCCTTACGGTGTATCAACAATTGCCGGTAATAAGGGGGAGAGGGAACCATCTGATATGGAGCTGGAAGCAGCAGTATTCCAGGGCAGGTATGTAACAATGCTTACAGAGCATATATATGATAAAAGGAAAGATATCATTGAAACACTTGCAGGGGAGAATAAATGAATGCACTGTTTAAGAGGCGCTCAATAAGGAAATACAAAAAGGACAGACCTGTTGAAAAAGAGAAGGTCAGGAAAATACTTGAAGCAGGATTTGCAGCACCGTCTGCACGCAATACACAGCCGTATAATTTCCTTGTTATTGATAAAAGGGAATTACTGGACAGTATCCCCGATGCACATCCCTATGCAGAAATGTCACGGGAAGCAACACTGGCTGTTCTTGTGCTCGGTGAACTTGAGAAACAGCCCAATAAGGGATATATTGCGCAGGACCTCTCTGCAGCAACTGAGAATATACTCATTGAGGCAACTGAACTGGGGCTGGGCAGTGTATGGCTCGGGGTTTACCCGCGCGGGGAGAGAATGAAAAATCTGAAAGAACTTTTCAATATACCGGACAGATTCATACCTTTCTCACTTATCATAATCGGATATCCTGATGAAAAAAAACCGCCTTCAGACCGATACAGTGACGAAAAGGTATTCTATAATAAATTCTAGGAGGGGATGTGAATAATGAGATTGAGAGAATATGGAATCAGTCACTGGACTATATCAATTATCCGGTGATGATGCTTTCTGAAGATCATGAAGTGCTCAGATGCAATAAATACGCCAGGGAGATGCTCGGGGATGACATTGTCGGCAGCAAATGCTATGAGAAGATGCATAAATCGGATTCACCGCCCGCCGAATGCCCGTGTAAAAGAGCAAAGGACAGTATAGCAACTGAGACAATGAGGATTGAGTTCAATGGTGCACTGCACAGAGTTACATGTATACCTGTAGGCACAAAATCCGGGCATTATTTCATTCATATCAGTCATGATATAACAGAAATCGCTGAAAGTGAAAAGCAGGTCAAGAGTATATTCAATGCAGTCAATTGTCTGATGTTCATTACAGACAGTGACATGATTATTAAAATGTTTAATAAACCCGCTTCTGAGATATTGTCTGACATCAAAACAGGTATTTCCATATATGATATTTTTGACAGCACTACAGCAGCATTGATGAGAAAGAATATTGACGATATAAAGAATGTGAATGATGGTATAGAAGTTGAATATAAGGGCAGGATATACGATTTGAGAATATACACTATGTCGGGCTTTGAGAATGTGCAGAATATTATCATGATGGAGGATATTTCAGAGAGAAAGAGCAGGGAGGAGACAGAAAAGAGTGAGATGAGGCGTCTCTTTGAATTACAGAAACTGGAGAGCATTAGTGTGCTTGCAGGCGGTATAGCCCATGATTTCAACAATATCCTGATGGCAATAATAGGCAATGCTGAGCTGGGGATGGCGGAACTGCCTCAATCCTCGCCTGTCAGGGACACATTCAATTCAATTATAGAAGCATCATCCGATGCAGCCAAGATCAACCGACAGATACTCGCATATTCAGGTCAGGGGAAGACGAGGGTTAAGAGCATTGTTGTCAATGAACTTATAGAGGGTATTGATTATCTGCTCAGTGTACTGCTTCCTGACAATATTGTTTTGAAGTACAAGCTCAAAGAGGATATTGACAATATTAAAGGAGACCCCAATCAGATAAAACAGATTATTGTGAACCTTGTTTCCAATGCCATTGATGCAATTGAAGACAAAAGGGGTGTTATAACTATCAAAACAGGATCTATGTATTGCGATAGGGCATATCTGGAGAACACCTTTGTCAGTGAGAATGTCCCTGAAGGCAGAGATATCTATATTGAAGTGAGTGATACAGGCACAGGCGTGGATAAAGAGTTGAAAACAAGAATATTTGAACCGTATTTTACTACCAAGGAACACGGCAGGGGACTGGGCATGTCCGCAATACTGGGTATTGTAAGAAGCAATGGCGGTGCATTGAAGATATACTCTGAAAAGGGTGAAGGAACAACAGTAAAGGTTCTGCTCCCTGTTGAAAGCCCCCAGGACGGCAAATTTGCAGATACAGTGAAATGGCAGGGCAAGGGCAAGATACTTATTGTTGATGATGATGAGAAGATACTGGAAATAGCATGCCTGATGCTCAAAAGTATTGGCTTTGAGACAATCACTGCTTCTGACGGTGTTGAGGCAATTGACATTATGAAAGATAATGATGATATCAATCTCGTCATACTGGATCTGACAATGCCCGGAATGAATGGTAATGACACATATTCTGCCATAAGGCGGATAAGCGGGGATATCCCTGTAATTATTACAAGCGGTTATGATGCAAGGAGAATAGAAGAGGAGTTCGCAGGGAAGAATATTGCAGGAATTATTGAGAAACCGTACCGCATGGAGACACTCAGGGATATTATCCGGTCTATTACAGATCCTATTGAAAAAGATTAGAATAACCTTATAATCTTTCAGATACAAAGGAGAATAAATGGAATTATTCAATAAATCCGAATTCAATGAGAGAAGAAAGAAATTATACAAGAAACTGTCTTCAGGGGATATTGTCATTGTCCCGTCTGCTCCAACAAGGTATAAGAGCGGCACAGTGGAATATCTCTATAAACAGGATTCCAATTTCTACTATCTGACAGGCATCAATGAGGAGAATTGCACATTTGTGATGGCAAAAATAGGAATAAAGAAATACGAAGCACTCTTTATTGAGGAAAATAATCCCAATATTGAAACATGGACAGGCAGACGTCTCAGTGCCGATGAGGTGAAGGATATCAATGGAATGGAGAGTGTTTTCTACAATGACAAGTGCGAGGACTATATGAATTCCCTCCTGGCAAATGGAGAGACACTCTATTACAGCTATAAACAGACAGGCATGAACAGTCCCCTTGATGAGGATATGAACAGAATTGAATCACTGCGTAAGCATTTCCCCAATCTCACATATATAAAAAATGCCAATCAGCTGATATTCCCGCTGAGAACAATCAAGAGTCCCTCTGAGGTCAAGGCAATGGAGAAGGCAATAGAATACACAGCTGAGGGTGTTTTAAATGTCTTGAGAAAGGCAAAACCGGGGATGTTTGAATATCAGCTGAGGGCTGAGATAGAATACGAATTCCTCAGAAACGGGTCAAGGCAGCCCGGTTTCAATACTATTGTTGCTTCGGGAAAGAATGCTGCTGTTCTGCACTATGTGTCTATGAAGGATGTTGTGAAGAAGAATGATCTTATACTGATAGACATTGGGGCGGACTGCTGCAATTATTCAGCTGATATATCAAGGACATTCCCCTCATCAGGCAAATTCACGGGAAAGAAGAGGGATCTCTATGCAGCATTGCTTGATATACAAAAGACATTGATACAGTTTGTCAAACCGGGGCGGTCAATGAGGGAAGTGGATGAAAAAACAATAAAACTCATCTCAAAGATGCTGAAGAGCTTCAAATACATCAAGGATGAAAGCGGGTACTTCAAGTATTACCCCCATTCAGTGGGGCATATGCTGGGACTGGACACACATGATGTGCAGGGCATACAGAGAAAGAAGCCGGTTCTCAAAGAAGGAATGGTTGTCACTATTGAACCGGGTGTCTATATTAAAGAGGACAGTATAGGCATACGTATTGAAGATGATATTCTTGTTACAAAAAAAGGCAGAAGGAATCTCTCTGCGGATATTCCCAAAGAGATTGATGCAATAGAAGACATAATGGAGGGATAATGCACAGAATTATATTCACATTAGGGCCCTTCACACTGTATTCATACGGTCTTATGATGGCAGTGGCTTTCATTGCAGCATTGCTTGTATCCGTCTATTTTGCAAATAGAGAGAATATGGAGAGGGCAAGGGTCATTGATTTTGCCACCTGGGTAATTATAGGAGCAGTTATAGGTGCAAGGCTCTGGTTTGCAATTGAGAATTTCCAGTATTTCCGCAATGACATCATAGGTATTGTGAGAATATGGGAAGGGGGCATGGTCTTCTACGGCGGTTTTCTCGGGGGTTTCCTGGCAGGATATATGTATCTCAAGACAAATAAATATTCAATCCCGCTGATGGCTGACATCATTGCTCCCGGATTTGCACTGGGTATTGCACTGGGCAGAATAGGGTGTTTTCTCAATGGCTGCTGCTATGGCAGAATAAGTGAAACCTGCGGTGTCTCATTCCCCCGGAAGGATTTCCCCCCTGCATATTACCAGCAGCTCAAAGACGGTATTATTGAACCGGGTGCAGCCCATTCCCTGCCTGTTATTCCCACACAGCTCATTGCATCAGGTGCTGCCCTTATCATCTTCTCAATTCTCTTTTTCATATACAGGAAGAAACTCTTTGATGGGTCTGTATTCTATATCTTTCTTATACTGTATGGTCTGGACAGATTCATTCTGGACTTCTACAGGTATTATTCAGCCAATGCAATGAGGACCATAGGACTTTCCATATCCCAGATCACATCACTGGCTATTGTACTGCTGGGGATTTCCCTCTTTGTTTTCTCCTATAGAAAAAAGAGAGCATCATCATAGATATGCCTGTCATCAGAAAGAATGCAGAGCTGAGATAGAAGACATAAAACACCTTGAATACCTTCATAACGAACAGCCCGATGAATGGGGCAATTAGTCCCCTCTTATACTTTACATATTTACCTGAATCATATGATTGATGAGAGGATTGAACAGTGCATTGAATGCATAGCAAATAAAGAGTATTGCAGTAGAGGGGATTCCTGAATTGATAAGTGAGATGAATATGAGAGAGAATCGGCCTGCAATACCGATTATATAGAAGAGAACAGCTTTCTGGCAGTCCTCTTTATCAGTGGTGCCGGATAGA
>JAXHVG010000052.1:0-7034 GCA_034189245.1 Caldifarciminota bacterium | reverse complement strand
TTTGGAGAAGAACCGGATTCAAAAAAATTAGGTTATAGAAGTAAAGGGCTGTCCCCGGGAATTGGGAGGAAGGTATAGGGATTGATTTGTGATAATACTGATAATTGTATTTATCAAATTGATCAGGGGGGAATTTAAATTGAAATAGGATATTGAAATATGATAAAATATCATTATAATACACTGAAATCGGAGCGTGGCGCAGCCCGGCTTAGCGCACCTGCATGGGGGGCAGGGGGTCGCTGGTTCGAATCCAGTCGCTCCGATTTTTTTAATATTCCGTACAGTCATCATATTCAAGGACAGTGTCATATCCCTTGTATTTACGGGAGAAAAAGTAAAGGACTTTGAGTAAAATAAGGAGCATACCACGGCTTTCAACCGAGTCAATAATAGTGGCTTGTGGCTGGTGTGCTGGTGACTGGTCAAAGACAGTTTCATGATACAAGTTCCAAGTTACAAAAAATGTGAATAGCCGGCCTAATCGTGATGCGTAATGCGTTTTGCGTGATGCGTAAGACCGGCTGACGCCGAGTCAATGGTTAATGGTTGATGGTCAATGGTCAAAGAGCGTGTGAATTCGTGCGAATCGTGTGTTACGTGTGATTCGTGTGATACGAGAATGTGAATAGAAACCATGAATGATCGGAAAACGGAAAACGACGGAAAGGATGGGGGCAGTAAGGAGATTGCCGCGTCGCTCTGCTCCTCGCAAGGACGGTGAAGAAGATAAAAGATTAAAGGTAAAAGGTAAAAGAAAGACCGGCCGGAGCCGGGTTGATAGTCAATGGTTAATGGTTGATGGTCAAAGACAGTTTCAAGTTCAAAGATCCAAGTTTCAAGAAATGTGAATAGCCGGCCAAAGACCGTGTGATACGTGTGTTTCGTGTGACTCGTGTGATACGAGAATGTGAATAGAAACCATGAATGATCGGAAAACGGAAAACGGAAAACGGAAAACGGAAAACGACGGAAAGGATAATTAACAGAAGGTATGTAGGGCGGATTATTTGATGAACATGCAACCGGGAAAGGTATCGGTATTACAAATATTTGCTATTGATTTATTTGAATTCTAAACTATACTTTATTCAATTTTTTCAAAAGGAGGTGCTCATGCAGGCACTGGGGAAACATATTATTGCAGAACTCTACAAATGCAGCAGTTCTGTCCTTAATGACAGTGATGTAATGGAGAAACATATGAGAGAGGCAGCCAGACTCAGCGGAGCTACAATTATATCTGCTTCATTCCATCATTTCTCGCCATTTGGTGTCAGCGGTGTTGTTATCATAGCAGAGTCCCATCTAACTGTTCATACCTGGCCTGAATACGGTTATGCCTCAATTGATATCTATACATGCGGGGATACACTTGATCCGTATAAGGCATACAGGTATCTCATAGAGCACCTGAGATCCGGGGAACAGTCAGTTATGGAGATGAAGCGCGGTATGTTTGATGTTAAACATAAGCTGCTCCATAAGGCGGATAGACGTAAATCCCTGAAGAATGAGTTTGTTTAGCGCAGCTTATAAATTGACAGGAGGCTACAATGAATATGAAGCACAGACCGGAAGGTCATATATGGCATTATGAGAAATTTTCAGCGAGCTCAGGGCAGTTTATCAGAATAGACAGTATAGTGCATTCCGAACAGTCCGATTTCCAGAAGATAACGGTTTTTGACAATGAGGATTACGGCAGGGTATTGCTTATTGATGATATGATGATGCTTACACAGAGGGATGAATTCGTTTATCATGAGATGATCACGCATGTTCCTGTCAATATCAGCAGGGAAATCAGTGATGTTCTCATAATAGGCGGGGGTGATCTGGGAACAGTGAGGGAACTCTCCAAATTCACCGGCATAGAAAGAATCAAGCTCATAGAGATTGACAGCAGTGTTATTGAAATATCAAAGAAATATCTCCCATTTCTCACTGAGGGTATACGGGAGGATGCAGATATATCCATTGATGACGGTATCAAATACATAGAGGATTCAGAGGATATGTTTGATCTGATTATTGTTGACGGAACAGATCCCATTGGTCCGGGCAAAGTCCTCTTCAGTGAAGAATTCCTCTCAGGATGCAGCGAACATCTAAGGCCTGGGGGATTGATCGCAATGCAGGGAGAGAGCCCCTTTGCATATCCCGAGGCATCCCTGTCAATCCATAAGAATCTTCAGTCTGCATTCAGGCATATAAGACCCTATCTGGCATATATCCCTTCATATCCATCCGGCATGTGGCAGTTCTTTATTGCATCAAATACCCGGTTCAGATATCTGATTGACGCAGTGCTGCCTGAGAGCAGGGACGGGTGCAGGTATTACAATCAGGATGTGCATAATGGCGCATTTGCATTACCGGAATTTGTCAGGAAGATGTACAATCTATAACAGACAGTATTCCGAAACTGTTATAACAGTATGCTCAATTAACATTCAGGATTCAATATACGTCTTTCCTCATAAGAAAAAGTCACTGAATATAACTATTATGAATTGTTTGTTTTCTTAATAAAAAAGCATTGAGCAAAGCGATTGATGTATTGACGGTGATGCTCGCACATTCTCATCAGCACCGAATTATCGGTTATGCACGGGTTTTCAAAGGTGCTTTCTGAGAACTGTCCTCGCCTCATAATTGTTTATGAGGAAACATGCCTCTTTAAAGTACTTTATTTTGAGGAATAACGATATATTGACTTCATTATGAAATTAATCTATAATTATAGAAAAATGCAAGGAGGGCGGATGAAACGCATTGCTACATACTTTCTGCTTAGTGTGATTGTCATCACATCCATTTACAGTGAAACAATATTCATAGAGGAACCGGTTACAATTAATGCAAACCCCAATTCAGCCGATGTTGTAAGGGAATTACTCAAACTGGAGATGGAAAATCGGGGATACACAGTAGTTGATTCACTGCGTCAAGATGTTGAGGTGTTATCCTCAAGGATTATTCGGCTTGATGAGGAGCGGGCAAGAATTATTCTCTCTCTTGAAAATGACCAATCCGAGATAAAACGAGCAGATGCTGTTATTACTGTTGAGGATAAACTGGATATATTCATAGAGCGGCTCGTCAAAATGATGATTGAGGGCAAATACATGAAGGAAACAAAGGAATACGGTAAAACAGTCGCAGAAGAAGAAGTCCTCAGCAATCTTGAGGAACCCTTCAGATCAAAATTTGAGATTGATGTGGGGATGCATCTCGGTACACAACAATTGGACCCGAACATAGATATCAGTTATATCCCCGGATATCTGGGCATGGGTATCTCAATGTACAAGCCGGACTATGCACTGCATTTCAGAACAGAATCATTTATACAGGGACTAGGCCTGCGCATAGGCATGTCCCGTCTTCTATCAAGAGATGTGAATACAGGATACATAGGCGGTGATGCCGGTCTTGCATTCTACTACGGTACAACAGAAAACGCGGTTTCTTATCCCTATCTTGGACCATTTGTATCTATATTCGGAGGCGGCATATTTTCACGGACATCAAGCATATATATAAAACCGGAATTAAGACTGACAATGTCTCTTAAAAAGCCCGCTTCCTCAGGCACTGAGTTTGATCTCGTTGTAGGAGCAAATGCATATATAACACTGGGGTTTTAGATGCATAAGTACATTATACTGATCCTTCTAATCACAGTGATTATTTTAGATGTGTCGGCAAATGTAATATTTGATGAGGATTATACTAATCCATTGTGGGACTCTTATAATAATGACAATATGCAGCAGGAATCCGGAAAGGATACTATTTACAATGGACATGAACAGTACAGGTTCACGGACATTGAAAAGCAGATATTATTACGCAGTCAGGGTTATACGGATGGTAAGAATCATGACCTTCTGGGAAGCCCCCGGTACTATTTGCCCTTGCTGACAACTACTCTGATTACGGGAGTGGCAATGGCAGTGGATATTGACGCTTTTCAATGTCTCATACCAACTGCAGGTTGTCTGGCATCATCAATATTATTCGGAGCATTGAATGCAAGGCAAAATATTGATCTTGGACTTCATGGTGCTTATGAGGAGGGATACATGTCCGGATTAAGACAAAAGTCATATCTGGATGCATTCATAAAATCAACAGCAGGATGCTGCTTGGGGACTTTGCTTACCGGCTTCCTGTTTGGAATATTATAAAAATGATCGGAGGAACAGATGGCGGCAATAAGGGATTTCTTTAATTCATTCATATCAAATGATATTGCAATTGACCTCGGTACAGCAACTACACTGATATATATGAAGGATGAGGGCATTGTGCTCAATGAGCCTTCTGTGGTGGCGATTGACAGTAAAACAGGTGAGCCCATTGCTGTGGGTTTTAAAGCCAAAGAGATGCTTGGAAGGACACCTGAAGACATTACGGCAGTACGGCCCATGAAAGACGGAGTAATTGCGGATTTTGAGGTTGTTGAAGCAATGCTCAGAACATTTATATCAAAGGTTCAGAAATCCCGTGCATTGATGAGACCCCGCGTTATTGTCTGTGTGCCGTCAGGGATAACAGCTGTGGAGACAAGGGCAGTCCGTGATTCACTTGAGCATGCCGGTGTTAGAGAGATATATCTGGTTGAGGAGCCCATTGCTGCAGCTGTCGGTGTGGACCTGCCTGTAGACAAGCCCGTAGGAAGCATGGTTATTGATATAGGAGGGGGCACAAGCGAGATTGCCGTAATTGCACTTAATGGAATTGTGTCCAATAATTCAATTAGAATCGGCGGAGATGAGATGGATGAAGCAATCAATCAGTATGTGAAAAAAACATTTAATCTCCTTATAGGTGAGCAGACCACAGAGAGAATTAAGACACAGATAGGTTCTGCATATGAATTGGATGAGGAGATAGAACTGGAAGTAAGGGGACTTGACCTTGTAGAGGGTATTCCCAAGACAATAAAGATATCCTCCGAAGAGATAAGAGAAGCCCTCAAGGAGACACTGGGAATGATAGTGACAGCTGTCAAACAGGCGCTTGAGAAGACACCGCCTGAACTTGCTTCTGATATAATGGATAAGGGTATTGTACTGACCGGAGGCGGTGCCCTGATAAGGAATCTGGATAAACTTATACATGAAAAGACAAATCTCAATGTCATGATAGCAGACAAACCGCTTGAATGTGTTGTCAGGGGCAGCGGAAAGATATTGGATAATATCAGACAGTATGAAAAAATTATCATGCAAACATCAAGATAATGAATAAGAAAAACAGAATACTATTTTTCATTCTGATACTGCTCTCAATACTGATATTTGTTATCAATCTCAATATTGACTTCACTGTCCTTAGAAACATAGCCCGTGCTCCAATACTGCCCTTTACGAAGAGTGTGGAATTCATGGATGATATTATTGGATACAGGTCACAGAAAAAACAGATGCTGAAAGAAATAGCGGAAAAGAAGCTGGACAGCCGCAGAATGGCTGCTCTTGCTCAGGAAAACAGGGAACTCCGGAATATCCTGAAACTCCGGGAAAATATCCGGTATGATATAATTGTAGCCGAAGTGATTGGCGGTGATTATACGGATGGTGATATCCTGATAATTGACAAGGGGTCCCGGAGCGGTATAGATGTGAATATGCCTGTAATGTATATGAGCGGCATACTGGGCAAAGTGGAGAAGATTGACAGAAACAGTGCATATATTACCACATACAATGATATTGATTTCAGAATAAGCCTGAAACATGCTTCCGGATTTGTCGCTATTGCCCGAAGCAGCAAGAGGGGGAAACTTGTAATTTATGGAGTAAAGCGTGCAGTTCCGCTTTCTCTCAATGATACACTGTACTCATCCGGAATGGGCAAGCTCTATCCTGCAGGTATTCCTTTCGGTATAATTGACATGATTGAGAATTCAGATGAGAATTACAAGTCTGTATATATAGACCCTCTGGAGAGTATTGCCGATAAGAGATTTATATTTGTTATTATGCAGGACAGTGACAGGACATTGGACAGAAATATTAATCACAACAGTGAAACTGTGGGGTATCTGGGATGGTTCAGAATAAAAAGAACACATTAATATTCTATGTTATTTTAACAATTATATATATGGCAGCTGTTTATCTTCAGGTGATTCACAGTGGATTATATATGCCGCGCCTGCCTGTTGATATTATTGTGATTATCACCATACTGTATGCATTGTATTTCAATGAGAGATTTATTATAGTACTGGCTTTTATTGCCGGATTAACAGTTGATTCATATACCGGCCTCATAATGGGGACGAATTCATTGATATTACTGGTGATGATATTCATTACTCAAAAGACAAGGGCATTCCTATACAAGAATAATCCGTTTTTTCAAATATTGCTCATATTGACAGGTTCTCTGCTGTACCGTTTTATTCATCTGCTGTTCTCATTGCCCGGTATTGCTGCAGAGGATATTATATTGAGAATGATTTTATCCCCAATTGCAACAACCCTTATATATTTTCTCCTCTTTATGCTGATAAGACATATAGGTGTCCGACTGCGCAATTATGAAGAGAATGAATAACAGGAGATATATTGAACTGACAGTCTTGATTCTCACCCTCCTTATATTACTCGTATACCTTGACAGACAGGTAATCGGTTTGACAAAAACCGTATTGAGAGGCCCGGGAATAAAACTGAAGATGGATGTTGAGAAGCCCATGCGGGGCAGTATATACTCCTCTGACTCTGTCCTGATTGCAGGCAGTAAACCTGATTATACTGTCTATATGAACCCAATGCTGATAGATGATGATATTGAGCATATAAGGGGATTATCCCGTCTATTTGATATTTCTGTTGATTCAATAATCAGTCTTCTTGATTATTCTAAAAAATCATCTCGGAGCAATATCATACTGAAAAGATCCCCTGATATTGAAATGATATCAATCCTTGAAGAAAACCGTAATATTTTCAAGGGCATTTCTGTAAAGAAAGAGTATTACAGATCATATGTATTCCCCGAAATGTACAGTC